>CAXDSX010000046.1:0-13054 GCA_963992075.1 uncultured Pseudomonadales bacterium
CACCTCTCTATTCGTCGGCAGCGTCAGATGTGTATAAGAGACAGGATTACTACTCGCCGAAACGGCGGGCGACCGTCATCGCCATATACTCGTCAGGGGTGTACATCGGTGCTGGCATCGGCCTCGTCTTAGGCGGTTGGATACTTGATCAGTGGACTGCGTTGTTCCCGGTCAACCCCCCGTTGGGTCTGAAGGGTTGGCATGTGGCTTTTATGGCTGTGGGTTTACCCGGTTTGTTCATGGCGGCATGGGTGCGCACGTTGCGAGAACCCATCCGTGGTTTAAGTGAAGGTCTTGTGACCAAACCCCATCCGTCGCCTTTTAAACTGCTTGGCACGGAGATGGGGGCCGTCATTCCCCCGTTCAACATTGTCGAAATCGTTCGTAGCGGTGCGTCGTTACGGTTCAATCTGATCACTCTCGTGGTCATTGCCATGGTTTCCGCGTTGTTGATTGGTTTGACGGGTTCGGTTGCACAATGGGTGGCTACCGGGATAGGCGTGTACGTGACGGTTTCGTGGGCACAGTCGCTCAAGTCTCGTGATCCCGCGACCTTTGCGATGATCTTCGGGTCGAAGGCCATGATCTACACGATGATTGCTTTTCCCACGATCGCGTTTGTCGGATACGGGGTCGGTTTCTGGACCGCGCCGTTCTTGATGCGGACACACGGAGCGACGGCGACTGAGGTCGGTGTCTGGCTTGGTCTGGGCGCCGCTGCTGGCGGATTTTTGGGCGTCACGATGGGGGGGGTTGCGGCCGATTGGCTTAAGACTAAATTTCCAAGCGGACGACTCGTGCTCGGGTACGTGGCGATTGTAGGTACGGTGCCTGCAGTCCTGGCGCTCATCTACACCGGGAGCCTGTACTTTGCTTTTTGGATCAATTTTGTCGCCACGCTCGTGGGTGCCTGTTGGCCGGGTGTTCCGCCAAGTACAGCCAACGACCTGGTGATGCCGCGAATGCGGGCCGTGGCGGGGGCGTATTACATCCTTGTAAATACATTCATTGGCCTTGCACTGGGCCCCTACGTGATCGGCCAAATAAGCGACGTCTTTGTCGCGAACGGGTTCGAATCCGCCGAGGCATTACGTAATGCCATGGCCTGTTCGATGTTGATTTTTGTGGTCAGTATTTTCTGTCTGATCCAGGCGCAACGTCATCTGCCAAGGGACGAGTCCAGTCGCCTTGATCGAGCTCGTGCGATGGGTGAATCATTAGACGGATCGGCTTCGAGTTGAGGTCACCCGGCATTAGAAAAGATGTTGTGATTTGGCGAATGCTTTCGAATATTTAGGCTGTACTTGCCGTAAGGGGTCCGACCAGTCGTGCCACATGTCTTCGCGTGGCGCTAACATTCTGGCGCGGTCTAGGTCGTTGCGGGTAAAGTCGTAAAGAACGGCTTGTCGAATCTTGTTGGAGTAGTTGTGCCCTGCCATGTGGGCGGTTCGGTGGTGCCACAGCACGACGTCACCTTCGTTGCCCCAACAGTCAACGGCCGTTGTGTCGTCGTTGATTCGTTTGATTTCCGCCAGGTACTCGGGGGTGTGCAGTATCCCTTTGTAGCTTGGTAAGTGAGGGTAGTACGGGATGCGCGGTTGGTCGTAACTCATTTGGAATGTCGGGTACAGACGTTCGTGCGAGCCAGGCCAGACTTTAAAGCCACCGCCGTCTCGTGGCACCGAGTCAATAAGACCGACCATGCCTAGGTTGAAAGGATGGCCGTCGGTATGGCATTGGTCCGATTCGCGGGGCCTGTCGCCGTAGGGAAGTGTGGCGTAGATGCCGCGAGCGCCTTCGTTATCGGCCGGATCAACGGGCCCTCCCGGCCATGCCGCCCCGTGCGTTCCCATTGGTCTTCCACCTACGTGGGGCGGACGAAGCGTGTTGTCGCCCAATAACTGGGTAGCGATTGCTTGCAGGGTGTTTGAGAACACCAGAGCGATGAGCAGAGGCTCGGTGCCCACCGATCGCAATTGCCACCGGTAGCCGTGGCGAAGATTGAGGTGGTCGGTGTCGACGTCATCCTCATCGAAGGGGCCAGTATGTGTGCGAGGGTCATTGCGTTTGATCGAACTCGTTGCAGGCAACGAATCCCATAGACAGTCTCGGGCTTTCGCGCATAACTGCGAATCCATGACGCCGGGCACAATAAGGTAGCCATTGTGCTTGAAGAACCCGATCTGTTCAGTCGTTAGCACCATGGCGAAGAGGTCAAAACTGGAGCCTGCTGACGGCACATAATGGGTCGAGGGTCTTATTCAAGATTCTTCGTCCTCGTCGGCGATTGAATTGATCGCGCGTCGCAACGGACTGTCGCTGGCAGGCGTATCCCGACGTCTCCCCGTCGTTAGCCCGCCGTCCACAACCAACGCGTGTCCAGTAATGAAGCTTGATTCGTCGCTCGCCAAGAATAGTGCTGCGTTGGCAATGTCCTGTGGTTCACCTGCTCTCGGAATCGGTTGGATATTGCTGAACACAGGACGAAGCGCGTCTTCGAGGGACTCGTTGGATCCACTTTTGGGACGCCGGTCGCCAAGAAAAATAGGGGTCATGATTCCGCCAGGACAAATCGCGTTAACGCGGACCGAATCTTTGGCTAATTCGACGGCTACGGATTGCGTGAGTCCAATAACGGCCGCTTTTAGGGCGCTGTATACATGTGGCCCCATGCTACCTCGCATGCCGGCCACGCTCGCCGTTGAAATAATGCTGCCTGCTTTTTGCTCGCGCATGATGGGAGCCGCGTGCTTCATTCCAAGAACCGGACCCGTCAACAAACCTGCGACCGTTCGGTCATACTCAGCGCCCATGTCAGTCTCGTGTATTTCGCCTCCGACGCCCCCGAATCCGGCGTTATTGAATAGACAATCGAGTCGACCGTAGCGGGATGAGGCGACGTTAATCATCGCGATGACATCGTCTTCACGACCCACGTTGGTCTCGATGAACGTGGCATTAGCACCGAGCGACGTGGCGAGTTCATCGCCCTTATCTGCTTGCAGGTCCGCGATGATGACGAGGGCTCCTTCTTCGACGAAACGTCTGGCTGTGGCAGCACCCATACCGCTAGCGCCGCCGGTGATGATCGCTACCTTTTCGCTTAGCCTTCCCACAGGTTATCTCCTCTTTAGTTCAGCTCGTTGTTATGTGCGAAGTAGCTCCGCCAAGTGGCCGTAATTTTCGGCAATGATGTCGAAACTTGAGGTATCCCCTCGGCTACCCATTTCCTCGAGTTTTGGTCGTACGTACGCTGTTTTCAGCCCTGCGCGTTGGGCAGCGAGTAGGTCCGGCGGATGCACGGCGACCATCATCGTTTCTTCAGGTGCTGCGCCAAGCAATCGGGCGGCGGATTGATAAGCCCCCGGCTCCGGTTTGTAGATACCTAGGAATTCGCAGGATAGGTAGGCGTCCCAATCAATGCCCGCATGTTTTGAGCTATCGACCACGATGGATAGTGACAGGACCGTAAGAATCGCCACGATGTAGTGGTTGCGGAGTTCGGCGAGTGCGGCAGGAACGTCGTCCCAAACGTCCATCCTATGCCATGCGCGATTGAGTTCGTCTAGATCGTCCTTAGAGAGAGCTAGAGCAGGGTATTCCTCGGCCAGTTCGACGAGAACATCGCGGTGAATTTGATCGGCGTTACGCCAAGAAAGACTACCTGAGCGTACTTCGGCTAGCGTTTCAAACATGCGACGACGCCAGTCGAACACGAATGCGCGATCATCGACTTTAACGTCTCTCGTTTTAGCGAGTGCGGCAAGAGCCGTTCGAGTTGCCGTTTGCCAGTCAAAGATGCTTCCGCCGACGTCGAACACCAGCGCTTTAACTTGGCCTTTTTTCATGTCAGTGGTCTCATAGGACGTTGTAGCGCTTGCGACGGATCGTATCAGCGTTCGACAATTTCTTTGGCCCATCGGTAGTCGGCTTTACCGCTTGGACTGCGAACGATGGCTTCCAGAAAGATGAATGCCTTAGGCAATTTATATCGCGCGATGTGGCGCTCGCACTCGCCCAATAGACTTTCCTCGCTTGTCGCGACACCTTCTTTCAGTTGCACGATCGCCACCACTTCGTTGCCCCAGCGTTCGGAGCTACGACCGGTTACCACCGCATCAAAGACGGCGGGATGGTGCTTGACTGCTTGTTCGACTTCTTCGGCAAATATTTTTTCGCCGCCCGAGTTGATGGTGACCGATTCCCGGCCGCGCAGCTCGAGGGTACCGTCCGACAAGAGACGGACCTTGTCTCCAGGGACCGAGTATTTGATGCCATCGACGGTTGGAAACGTTTCTCGCGTTTTTGCCTCGTCGTCCAAGTAGCCCAAGGGAATGTTGCCGCTGCGGGCCCACCAACCCAATCCATCGTGACCGGGGGCCAAGACTTGCGACAAATCCTCGGCCAGTACTGCGTTATTTGGTGTGAGGCTAAAACGACCGGTTGCAGCACCCGATTTAGCGTTACTGACGTGCGATGCCTGGCCACCGGTTTCTGATGAACCGGCCGAATCGATGATGTTGACGTGCGGAATGAGCTCGATCAGTTCTCGCTTAACATTGGCCGTCATAATGGCGCCGCCCGTAATGATGTTTCGAAGCGAAGAAACATCGTGGGTATTGTTGGTGAGTTCGTCGGCTAGCGGACGGCCGAAGGCATCACCGACAATGAGCAGCGTCGTGACGGCTTCCCGGGCAATAATTTCAAGGACATTCTTGGGGTCGAACCGGAGCACGTCGTCTTGAACGACGACGGTTCCTCCTGCATTAAGCATCTGCAGCGCGTTCCAGTGACCGGCGCCGTGCATAAAGGGTGGTGCCGGAAGCGATTTGCGTCCCATACCCCGAGCACGATCAACGTATTCGTCTAGACTGCCAAGAATATGTCCACTGGCGCGACGACCTCCCAGGGTGGCGATAAGGATATCCCGGTGCCGCCACAACACACCTTTGGGCATCCCCGTGGTGCCGCCCGTATACAGTATGTAAAGGTCGTCGGGATTCCATTCCACGTCGGGCCGGTGCGCGTCGGAATCAGCTAGCGCCGTTTCATAATCCAAGGCATCCGGTAGCAGGTCGCTCTGGTCGTCGGCGACTTGCACCAGTAATTCCAAGGATGGAACGCGATCTCGAACGGCCCGCACGCGATCGGCGAGTGAGCTATGAAATAGAAGTACGCGCGTCTGCGCGTTATTCAGAAGATAAACCAGTTCCTCATCGACGTATCGGTAGTTGATGTTGAATGGCGCGAGACGGGCTTTGAATGCTCCCAACATGCCTTCGAGATACTCGTTACCGTTGTATAGATAGATGCCGAGATGATCTTGTCCCGATTCCCAATCCTGCAATTGATCGCGACGCGTTCGTATGCCAAACCCTCGGTCGAGCAGAAGATTGGCGAGTCGTCGTGATCGGTCACGTAAGACTCCGTATGTGATCCGCCGGTTCCTAAAAATAATGGCCTCACGATCGGGGTCGACTTCGCTCACGGCCTCGCTAACGGTTGCCAAGTTAAAATGCACCCATACCTCCTAGTTGTCGGGATATCGCCAGGGAGCTTCCTGTTCTGCCTCGGTGTCGGGGGTCCACAGCGGTATCGCCATTCCGTCCCCAATGGACTTAAAGACCACACGTAGACGACTGCCAATCCCAACGGTTGCCACGAGCTCAGGTGTCGCTAGTTCACCGGACGTGTCTGCCAAGTTGCCGTTGATCCTCAAACCGTCATAACGATTGGGTTTGTCACGCTGCTCGTCCAGTTCCACGAGCAGGATGAGGTATGGCGTGAATTGTCGAAATACAGGTTGGATCGCGTGGTGTACTTCTCCGTACGAATACAGCGTTCCTCTCCCTGATACGGGCGTCCATGTGGATTCAGGCTCTGAGCACCACGGGCAAGCGGTCGTGGTGGGATAACGCAGTAAGTTACATTTGACGCACGACTGGAGATGTAGGACGCCCTGTCCACAGTGCGTGTAGAACTCCTGATTGGGCCGGTCGAGGTCCGGTATGGCAACGTTCATGCCGAGGTATTCACCTTGAAGCTGCATTAACGTTCTCCTTTTGCCATGACGAGGGCCGATCCGGTGCCCGGCATCGCCCAGCCGAGATTGGCAGTAATTTCCGGATCGCGAACTTGACGGCAACCCCCGTCCGAGTAGTCGTACGTGTGTTGTCGCTCGCCATTTGCATTCACGGGACAACTATCGTCAATCTCCCCTCGAAGCTGACGCACGTTCTCAATCACCATGTTCATGCCGTGGGTATATCCCTCACATAGATGTCCCCCACTGGTGTTGTTCGGTCGCTTCCCACCAAGCCGCATGATTCCTGAGCTCACGTATTCGCCGCCATCGCCTTTCTTGCAGAAACCATAATCCTCTAGCTGCAACATGGAGGTAAACGTAAAGGCGTCGTATGAACCGGTAAGGTCGACGTCTTCTGGTCCTACCCCCGCGTTGGGCCATAAAATCTCTTTGGCGTAATGGCCGGCGACGGTCGATATCGGGCCGGCTTGATAATGGTTGTCAATGCGAGGTTTACAACATCTTCCCACGACCGACAGGATCGCCGCTGGGATGTGCTTGCAATCGCGGGCGCGGTCCATTCGGGTTACGACAATGGCCGTGGCGTTGTCCGTCTCGACGCAGCAATCCAGCAAATGGAGGGGTTTGACGATCATTCGGCTCGAGAGTACATCGTCAACGGAAACGCGGTCCTTGTAGTAGGCCTTTGGGTTATTGGACGCGTGTTCTGAGTGAATCACTTTGACGTGAGCCACCTGCTCAGGCGTGGTCCCGTAGTCGTACATGTGCCTCATAAAGGTTTGGGCGAATGCCTGTCCGGCGCTGGTCTGACCGTAGGCACGGTTAAACAAGGCGTCGCCACTGAGACTCGGTGCTCCAGACCCACGGCCGGTTCCTCCAATGCGTATTTGCGAATACCCGTTCATCGCACGAAAAATAACCACCGTTTTGCACATCCCTGCCTCGATGACACCAATAGCGATTCCGATCAAGGCTTCGGTACTGGAACCGCCGCCCATGACGTCCATGTAGAAATTCAGCCGGATGCCAAGGTCGCCGGCGATCGACGTTGACGGAATCGAATCGTTGCCGCTGTACGAGAGCATGCCGTCGATATCGTCCATCCCAAGCCCGGCGTCTTGGACGGCGCGCCTTACCGCGTGGGTACCAAGAGCCCTTGTCGTCGTTCCGGATCCTCGAGTGTAGGGTGTCTCGCCGACACCGACGATGGCGTATTTGCCGCGAAGAAATTTCTCTGACGTGGCGTCGATATCGTCGTTCATCGGGTACCCCTTTCCCAAACGTGCCAGAATACCAGAGGCCTATCGGGGTGGTAGGCGGTTCACGACGAACGAAGAAATTGTCGCTCCAAGAGCGCTATGGATTACGGGTTAATTGAGTACCGCGTAGCCGCGATTGCGGAGACAATTCCTTACCACTTTGTTGCTTTCGTGTAACGCGCGCACGCCGCTACGGGCGCCTCCGTACGTGGCACCCGCGCCAGCTGATCGTCTCGCCGTCTCACCGTTGCCAACCGAGGCTCCCATCAATCCGCCTACCGCTGCCCCCGCGACAGCGCCAATGGCGACTTGCTTCCCCGCCTCAACCTCTTTGGCATACTCGTGGCATTCGGCAAGGTCGGCCTGGTAGGCCGCTAAATTGACGCCTTTCATGTCCACGATGGGACGTCCCGGTAAGCTCGATGAGGCGCAACCAGTGAAGGTAGTCACGAAACCGAGACAAAGGATTAATCGCAATACATTCATCGCTTTCTCCTGTATGCGCACACGTTTATTGGTTGTACGTGCATAATCGCAGGAACCGTCGTTGGTAGTTCCTCTAATCCACGGGTTGGGTCGCGAGTTCGAGGGCGCGAAAGTTTTCTAACGCGTCGTCAAAGTTCGTGCCGCAGAAGACCGATTCGGCCGCGAACTGATGACATATGTCCGGTCGCTCGGGACTACCGTAAAGTTTGCATCGCCGTTCTTCGCTCAAATGAACACAGCGGACCCCCGCCGGTTTTCCGTAGGGCATGCCGGGGATCGGTACGTTTATTGATGGCGCGATGCAGCAGGCGCCACATCCGTTTCGGCATTCCATCAGGATGATGGTCGATAACTTGTTACGGTAGGGCCACGATAGCATGTCCTGGACAGGTGGATTGGTCATCCTCGGTGACCACATTAATGTCGAGGTACACCCTCTGTTCGCCATCTTCAGTCTTTTTGTCGGTCACGGTACCCGTGACGGTTAATACGTCGTTTTTTTGATTGATGGCACGATACTGACAAGCAACTTCATGGATTCGTGCATCGTCGCCGATCCAGGTGTGCAGAGCATTCACGATGTATGCATAGCGAAGATTACCCATGCCGAATGCGCCTTGTTCGTTGCCGGCGCGTCGACCCGCTTCGTCGTCCATGTGGAACGGTACAAACTCATCGTTGACGGCCGCGTAGCGATTCCACTCGGCGAACGAGGTGCGGCGCGCCCAACGGGGCAACTCATCTCCGATTTCAACTTCTGAAAATGTGATGGACATGGTCCCTCCTTAGTAACGGATGCCAATGGACATACGTGTTTTGACAAGTTCGTCTTTTTGATTACGCCATTCTATTTCGGTGGTCGTATAGAGTGTCCAGCCAAGGCGCCCGTCGCGCTCGTGCCAATCTGATAGACGTGAACGCGCCGTAATGACATCGCCTGGCCGCATCGGTGTCCCGTAGGTGTCGGTCTGGCCGCCGTTCATCCCAGTGAAACGTGAACCGTCCGGTTTTCGTGGCTGCGGTATTCCCGCTCGCGCCACCCGTTCCACGGGCCAGGCGAACGGATTGAAATCTGGGGGTGCGAGAATGCCACCCCAGCGAGAATCCTTGGCGTACGGTTCGTCCCAGTAAATTCTTGGCGGTTGTTCGGGCCAATACGTTGCGATCGCCCATTTTCGAATATCGGATTGTGATATGGGAGGCGACGTTCGGTCGTCGGTCCAGATACCCTTCATCTTATGCATGTCATCGGTGACGTATGTTATCGCTGGGTCCGTCATCGGGTCTCCTGGATTGATGCGCTCGGCCCTACCGTATCGGTCACACTATCCTCCGCCCCGTGTCCCTTGTCGATGGCCTTGAGTTCCGGATAAATGACGCTGAGAAACGCCATGGTGATTGCTAGCAAGAAGGCACTGACGAGCAACGCAATATCAATGCTCAACGCTTCGGCGAGCCAACTGATCGGGATGATGCCGATGGGCATGAGACCGTGTGCCATCCACATGATGGCCATGACTCGACCTCGAATTTCAGGTCGTATAGCGAGCTGCACGACGCTCATGTTGAGGGAGCCCATCACGGATCCAAAAAGGCCAGTGAAAAGACCGAACACCATAGCGAGCCAGAGCGTTTGAGAAATCGCGAACAACACCAGGAAGGCGGCCCATAGGTAGGACGTTAAAAACAGGACTCGGCCTTTGCCGCCGATGTCGCCGAGTCGAGCCAGAGCCAAAGAACCTGCCAATGCACCTAGGCCCATCGCCGCCACGAGAAGACTGAGGTCATCAGGTCCGCCGCCGATGACGTCGGCATTAAAGACGGGTAGCAAGAACATCGCCGTGAACCCGAAGGTCATGGGCAGAAACCCCATGATCAGAAGCCCAAGGATGACCCGCTCTTGGCGCATGTATCTAAAACCTTCTGCGATGTCCTCAACCATGCCGGCGTGCTCAGTTCGGGTGGGCTTTCCCGTATAGCGCAAGAGGCCGGTCGCGATGACGGAAACGATGTAGAGCAGAGCGATGAGGTAGAAGACGATGCCAACTCCAAGTGTGGATGAGGTATCACCGCCGGCCAAGTACGCCATCAGTCCGCCGGCAGACACCGGTCCTAATATTCGGGATAGGTTGAAGGTTGCGCTTTGCAGTGCCATCGCGTTGACGACCGATTCTTCGCCCACGATCTCTGGGATCACTGCTGAACGGGCCGGCATGCTGAACGACAACACGGTGCCGTTGAAGAGGCCAAAATATATAAAGTGCGCAAACGTCACGTCGCCTTGGTAGATGATGGTGGCCAGTAGCACGGTCGCCACGGTATTTAACAATTGGGATGTCACCATGATCGATTTCTTTCGCATTCGATCGGCAATGACACCACCGGCAAGCGAAAAGACGAGAGAGGGAAGCATAAAAGCGAGCATCACCCACGTGAGGTCGAGGGGCGATCCGGTCATGTCGTAAATCAGCCAGCCGCGCGCGACCATCTGCATTTGCATGGCGAAGGATGCGGCCAAGTTCGAGACCCACAAAAGTTTGAAATCGCGATTGCGTAACGACGAGAACATGCCAGAGCGAAACACGGTTGCATCCGGAGTCATCACTCCATCCGTTGTCTGACGCATATGAAACCCAGCAACCGTAAATACCGAGTTTATCAGGAAGCCTTTATCTCCGGCCTGCCCCCTACCAGCGGAAAGCCACGGTCAAATTGGTCAAAGAGTCCGGCAAAAGTCACTAAGACAGCGGCGTCACCGGTGATGGTCAAATCTCCAGAGCTCAGGAGTGAAGCGGCATCCGATAATCCGAGCATAAGGCGCTTAAAATTCAGGATCGTTAGGGTGAGCGAGGCATCTGGGGAAGCTACCCTTTTATCCGGGTGTGCGTGCAGGACACCGTTTTCGACCAGTACCAGCCACGGCACCTCGCTATCCAGAAAATTGACCGCAAGCTGAATGCAATGGACCGCCGCTTTAGGGCCGTTGAGGCGGACGGCCATGGTTCGAAAAAGATTTTGGAGTGGTATGCCGCTCGCCATTGCTTCACTAGCAGAGAATTTCGACCTTTTTCTCTCTCCTTCACGTAACTCTTTGGTTCCACTAAGAAAAAAAATTCTCCAGGGTGCGGATTCGGCCTGATACCCGAGCTGTTCGAGGGCATCCGCTAGTAATTCGCGAGCCCTTGCGTGTGCGGGATCGTTAACAACGACGTGATTAAGAACCTCGGCGACCCAGCGATAATCGCCGACGTTAAACGATTCGACAGCTTTGTCGACGACGGCATCTGCGCCCCCCATAAATTGAACGTAACGCCGAGCCGAGTCCGCAGGCGGCAGTGGATACAGGTGCGAAGGATTGCCGTCGAAATAACCTAGGTACTTAACGTAAACGGCTCTCGCGTTATGGTGCACGGTACCGTAGTAATCCCGATTGTAGAATTCTTTACGCAGTGATTCGGGAAGGTGAACCTGTTCTGCGATTTCCTCCATGTTGTACCCGTGGTTTGCTAAGCGTAGTGATTGATCGTGGATATATTTGTACATATCCCGTTGCTTACGGAGGAACTCCAGCGCTTTTGCGCGCCCCCAGATTGGCCAATGATGACTTGCGAATTGAAGTTCGAGGCGATCGCCGAATAGCTCGATAGACTCATTAATTTGTTCTGCCCATGCTAGTGCGTCTCGCACCTGAGCTCCGCGCGGGGTGTAAACGTTGTGGAGGTGGTGCGACGTGATTTCGGACATGCAGAGGGCTTTGAACTGGGGGAAGTAAAAAACCATTTCAGCCGGTGCTTCAGTGCCCATGGTCATTTGGAATTCGATCTCGATGCCATCAATAGTTCGCGTTTCCCCCGTTGTCGTTACGATGTCCGTCGGAGGGATGAATCCAGTTGATCCCATGGACAACGCCGCGCCGAGTCCTGCAGTAACGAACCCGGTGACTGAAGGATCAAGCAAGTTGCCGTACATATAAGTTGCCCGTCGATTCATGACGTTACCGGCAAGCACGTTTTCATCGAGTGCCTCGTCAACATAGTCTTTGGGTGCTATGACGGGGATCCTTCCGGCGTCAATGTCATCTCGATCAACGACGCCCAATATGCCAGCGAAGTGGTCGGCATGACTGTGTGTATGAATCACTGCAACGACCTCGCGATGCCCAAGCTCTTTGTTTGCAAGGGCGAGTGCGGCTCCTGACGTTTCGCTAGATGTGAGCGGATCGATTACGATCCAACCGGTATCGCCTCGAATTAGGGTCATGTTGGCGATGTCAAAAGATCGGACTTGATAAAGACCGTCCCTCACCTCAAACAGCCCATGGTGTTGGGCGTTCAACTGTGCCTGACGCCATAAACTAGGATTTACGGAATCAGGAGCTTCATCGTTAAGGAATTGTGTTCCGGTGAGATCGAAGACCGATCGATCGGCTTTATCGTGAGCAATCCGGATAGGATCGATGGTCGCGATGAAGCCGCGTTGTGCGTCGTTGAAACTTGACGTATCGGTGAAATCGAGCTCCTCGAGAACGCGGCGGTTAGCTGCAATTGTCGCGTCGGTTGCTGGTTTGCCTTGGACCATGATGAAGACCCCTAAGGAAGGTAGAGACGATGTTACCAACCGGGGGAATAAATCCGAGGTTTGCTAGCGTGCGGTGAATCCTCCGTCGACGACTAGCTCGGCGCCGGTAATAAAGCTGGCGTCGCCGCTAGCAAGGAATAGGATGGCGCTTGCGACTTCTTCGGCGCGCCCGAGACGACCCATGGGGATGGTCTTGGTTCGAACGCGGATGGCTTTTTCCTCGCCGTATTGTGCTTTGTCAGCATCGAGTATGGGTGTGTCGATTGAGCCGGGATGAACCGAATTGCAACGTACGTTGTAACGCATGCGCGCGCAGTGCAGAGCGATCGACTTCGTGATGTTTCGGACGCCGGCCTTCGCCGCTCCGTACGAGAGGTATTCGCTGGCACCGACCATTCCCGCGACCGATGACACGTTAACAATCGACCCGCCGGTGCTATTCTGCAGAAGCGGTAAGGTGTATTTGCATCCCAGCATCACGCCATCGAGAACGACGCCACGGATGGCATCCCACGTTGCCATGTCCAGATTTTCGATGTTGTCATGGGGAGAAATCCCGGCATTGTTGACGACAACGTCGATGCGATCATATTCCAACGAATCGACCAAATATTGCCATTCCAGTGCCTGTCTCTTATACACATCTGACGCTGCCGACGAATAGAGAGGTGTAGATCTCGGTGGT
>CAXDSX010000047.1:0-13054 GCA_963992075.1 uncultured Pseudomonadales bacterium
TCTCTATTCGTCGGCAGCGTCAGATGTGTATAAGAGACAGGATGATGACGGGAGCAATTTTAGTTGCGCTGACGAACCTTCTCTTTGCGCTGATGGCGGAGCTAGCGCCAACGCGAACGCTGCTCGCGATGGTTATTAGCGCTGACAACTTGAGTGCAGGATTGGCCAACGTGGTGTTTGTCGCTTTCCTTTCCAGCTTGGTCAATAAGACCTACACAGCGACGCAGTATGCGCTTTTTAGTTCCTTGATGACGTTGCTTGGTAAGTTTATTGGGGGGTTTGCCGGCATCGTTGTCGACGGCTTTGGCTACACGATGTTCTTTATCTACGCGAGTGGTATTGGTATACCGGCCATGCTCTTCTTATTAGTTGCGATGAGGTCTGGGGTATTTTCGGGCCCTAAGGTTGCCACCCAAATTCTGCCAAACTGACGCGCTTTCGCGTGAAGCTGATGCCTTCTTGAAGGAGCAGTGACTTCTGTCGTACTGCCCGAGACCCGGTAAGCGAAATTTCGCCGCGTGCGTTAACAACTCGGTACCAAGGCAAAGTGCTATCGCTCGGAAGATTGCTGAGAGCCCTTCCAACGCCGCGGGCTGCCCTCGGTAGACCGGCAAGTTCGGCGATCTGACCGTACGTTGCCACATGGCCGTGCGGAATTGCTGCAACGATCAACCATATACGCTCATCGGTGGTGATCTTGACATCTCCTGGATTGGTACCCAGATTGTGGTGTATGCGCAATTGGACAGCGGTCTTTTTCGTAACTCCTCTCGTCGAAATGTACCTTCTCATTGAGGTGGGTGGCCAGATCGGTGCTTGGTCGACGATTTTCTTGGTGGTGTTTACGGCGGTTGTGGGCGTTTCCCTCCTTCGCCGTCAAGGTTTTCGAACCTTGGCGAGGGGACTTAGTCGTTTACAACAAGGCCAATTGCCTGCAACCGAAGTGGTTGAAGGCTTGTTGTTGGCGGTTGCCGGAGCTCTTTTGCTGACCCCAGGATTCGTGACAGATGCGGTTGGATTTGGATTACTCATGCCGTGGGCAAGAAACAATATCGCGAAAAAAATTCTAGCCCAAGTTGACCTGAAAAGCCCGGTACAAGGGCCCGCAGGGGTAGGAAAGACTATCGAAGGCGACTTCCAACGCCGTCCTTAGCTTGAAAAAGAATCGCAAATAGGGGTTGAAACGTTAGATTCGATCCCTATTATATGCGTCCCCCTGATTAGCACTCTCTCTTTCGGAGTGCTAATCAGGATAAGTAGGAAGGGTATAAACCTTGGGAGACATTTGTTCATGAATATTCGACCCTTACACGACCGCTTGGTTGTGCGCCGGTTGGAAGAAGAGACGACCTCCGCTGGAGGGATCGTGCTTCCCGACTCGGCTGCAGAAAAGCCATCACAAGGAGAGGTTCTGGCCGCTGGCCCGGGCAAACTCCAGGACGATGGCAAAATTCAGAAACTTGACGTGAAAGTCGGCGATAAGGTCATTTTTGGCCAATACGGCGGCAGTACCGTCACGCTTGACGGAGACGAACTCTTAATTCTCTCCGAAAGTGAAATTTTCGGTGTGTTGGAAGACTAACCAATTGATTCATAGAGGAACTAAGCGATGAGCGCTAAAGACGTAAAGTTTTCAGACGACGCGCGCGGCCGTATGCTCGAGGGAGTAAATACACTCGCGAATGCCGTCAAAGTTACGCTGGGACCCAAGGGACGTAACGTGATCCTAGACAAGTCCTTCGGCGCGCCGACGGTCACCAAAGACGGTGTTTCGGTTGCCAAGGAGATCGAACTGCAAGATAAGTTCGAAAACATGGGTGCACAAATGGTCAAGGAGGTTGCAAGTCATACCTCCGACGAAGCCGGCGACGGCACGACCACGGCCACTGTGTTGGCCCAGTCAATTCTGACCGAGGGATTGAAGGCAGTTGCCGCGGGGATGAACCCCATGGACCTTAAGCGAGGTATCGATAAAGCCGTGTCCGCGGCCGTCGGCGAGATCGAGGGCATGTCGACCCCGTGTGAGGATTCCACGGCGATCGCGCAGGTTGGCACGGTTTCAGCCAATAGCGACAACCAGGTGGGTGAGATTATTGCCGACTCGATGGACAAAGTGGGCAAAGAAGGCGTTATCACCGTCGAGGAAGGTAGCGGTCTTGAGAACGAACTCGACATCGTCGAGGGCATGCAGTTTGATCGAGGTTATCTCTCGCCTTACTTCATCAACAATCAAGATTCGATGGCAGCAGATTTGGATGAGCCATACATCCTTCTTTGCGACAAGAAAATTTCTAACATTCGGGACATGCTCCCGGTGCTCGAAAATGTCGCGAAGTCGGGTAAACCCCTCATGGTGATTGCGGAAGACATTGAAGGGGAAGCGTTAGCAACTTTGGTTGTCAACAACATGCGGGGCATCGTTAAGATTGCCGCGGCGAAAGCGCCGGGTTTTGGAGATCGCCGAAAGGCCATGCTTCAGGACATAGCGATTCTGACCGGTGCGACCGTGATTTCAGAAGAAGTCGGGCTTACCCTCGAAGGCGCATCGTTGGATGACTTGGGAACCTCCAAACGTATTTCAAGCTCCAAAGAGAATACGACCATCGTCGATGGTGCCGGTGAAAAAGGCGATATCGAGGGCCGGATCAAGCAGATTCGCGCGGAAATTGAGGACACCAGTTCCGACTACGACCGTGAGAAGCTGCAGGAAAGGCTTGCCAAGTTGGCAGGTGGCGTTGCCGTGATCAAGGTCGGCGCATCGACTGAGATCGAAATGAAAGAGAAAAAAGCACGGGTAGAAGATGCTCTACATTCGACTCGCGCTGCCGTGGAAGAGGGCATTGTTCCTGGTGGGGGTGTTGCACTGATCCGCGCCTTGCAGAAGATCGAAGGCCTATCGGGTGATAACGAAGACCAAAATGTGGGTATTCAAATCGCCCTCAGAGCGATGAGTTCTCCGATGAGGCAAATTGCTGAAAACGCGGGTGACGAACCCGCCGTGGTCGTCGATAAAGTTCGGTCTCTCGAAGGGAATCAGGGCTACACCGGTTCCACGGGCGAATACGGCGACATGATTGAGCTCGGGATTCCGGATCCTGCCAAGGTGACGCGGATTGCTCTGCAGGCCGCAGCTTCAGTCGCAGGTCTTATGATCACGACCGAGGCGATGGTGAGTGAGCTACCCGAAGACAATCCTCCACCCATGCCTGGCGGTGGCGGAGGGATGCCGGACATGGGCGGCATGATGTAACTCGTTGCCCGTTCGGATCCTGTTCGAACGTTGCCGCCATCGGTGGCAACTTCCCGGGCAGGACGCCTAATAAAAAGCCCTGCTATGTTCAGGGCTTTTTTTTGCTTCTGTTCGCCGTGCAGTTTCTACCAGAGATGTCTATTTGTTCGGGACTGAGTCCTCGAGGAAGGATTGCACTCGGAAGGCGTTAAATGTCGCGGTAAACCAGGGTATGATCGGTGTGACGGAGCGGTTGAATCAGATAGAGGGGGTGTTATGGAAGTCGTCGAGTATTTAGCGCGGTGGGGTCACTATGTGTTCGGTATCACGTGGATTGGCCTGCTTTACTACTTTAACTTGATTCAAGGCGGTTACATGGCCGCTGCTTCAAACGAAGCAAAAGTCGACGCCTTTACGAAACTGGTGCCGAATGCGCTTTGGTATTTCCGTTGGGGCGCGATGTTGACGTTTCTAACCGGCCTCGTGCTGCTTGAGGCTGTCTGGCGCAGTGGCCGTTTGGGAATCGATATCACGGTAGGCGCGACGATGGCAACGCTGATGTTCCTCAATGTGTGGCTCATTATTTGGCCCAACCAGAAGATCGTGATTGCCTCGAATGAAGCTGTGGCGGCGGGCGGTGAGGCAGACCCAGGTCAAGCGGGCGCGGCGGCCACAGCGCTGCTTGCGTCGCGAACCAATACGCTCTTTTCGCTTCCGATGCTGTTTTTCATGGGGTCGAGTTTCCATTTCCAGCAGGGTCCAGGATTGCTTGATAACCTCTCAGCTCCTGGTCTCATCGTGGCGATGATCATTGTTTTGGCTCTTGAAGCCAACGCGATCTGGGGCAAGCTGTCGGTGATTACGACGGTCAAGGGTGTTATCCACTCGAGCTTGATTCTGACCGCAATTCTATGGGCCGTTGTTGCGCTGCTTTAATCAACAGATATTTCGATCACTAGAAAGGGTCTCGTTGAGGCCCTTTTTTTTGCGAGGTTGTGGCGCTAATCTCTCGCGGTTTATGGTAGCGAGTTTGAGATATTGAGCGAACAGACGCCCGAGAAGGATTCATCGATATCTGCCACCGGAAGTGGCGGCCGCTATCCTCGAACCAGTCGTCCGCCCGGAGCAAGGACTAACAATAGTTCTATTCCATATAGCCTTCTGCTTGTCATAGCCATCATCGTTGGTGTCGGAGGCTGGTTTGTTTACGACCTATTTGAAGCCGCGGAAGGTGAGCTTGAGAACGCGCGAGCGCGCATTACGCTGTTAGAAGAACGAGTCCGTATTACCGACGAGGCCGTCACCGAAACTGGAGCAACTGCCAACGAACAGATCAACCTTTGGGAGTCGGAAATTCGACGTTTGGAACAACAGCGGAAGAAGAACAAAAGTGCGATCGAAGGAAATCGAGCAGAGTATGAAAAACAAGCTAAAGCCGTCACCGCGATCGAGACCAGCATTCGCGGCCTGAAAAGCCAAGTGTCGCTTCACGAGGGATCGTTCACCCAGCAACAAAAAGTACTCGACGAGTTGAATACGCTACAAAATAACGTCGAACAACTGATCAACCAGCAGCGTGATCTCGTCGACAAAGTGAATGTCACCAGCGTGACGACGTCAGGACTTCGTTCCAGTCTTGAGACCAGGGTTAAAGAAAACGAGGAGGCTATTGTTGCGATCGACGCTTATCGTCGCGAGGTTAATGCGCGACTGGCCGATCTCAAGCGGCGGCTCGAATCGCCTCGGCCGTGATCAAAGAAAAGCAAATGTTGGCGAGGTTGGTTCCAGACGAATTGGTCGACGCCAGTCAATCAACCGAGTTCCACAATTCAAGAACATCGAGCAGGACTAGGTACCCGTGGTAGGAGACTTCGATTCCGTTTTCGGTAATGGCCTGTAACGTCATTCCGTCTTGGATCTCGTCGCCCTCGCGCCACATGGTTCCCCCAATATGGACGGTCCTTTCCGAGGGCTCCGCAGTATAGGTATGGATGCTGATCGCGAGATTCGGAAACGCATAGCCGACGACGCCTTCGAAGTCTCGATAGTAGACGAGCTCTGGCCCATTGGACGGAGGTTCAACCTCTTGCACGGCGGAGACTGTTGGCCGGGTCAACTGGCTCGTGGAGATTGCTGAGGCTGGAGGCTCGCCCGGTTTTGAATGCAAGACCTCTTCAACAAAGGGATTCTGGTCCGACCTTTGCCCGGCTGACGCACTGGTACTATCGGGAACGTTTATTGGGCCCAATAGTAGCCAAGCAAACAATGCGGCGTTAAGAAGTAAAAGCATCCCAACGAGAGTCTTGTATGGAACGCGGGACTGTGGCGTCACGTGGTCAACAAGGGAAACACCGCGACGTTCCGTTTCGGCTTTACGTAGAGCGTCGAGAATGTAGGACATCAGAGGCCCCGGCGAAGCTTAGCGACTGGGACATCGGTACTGCTGTGAAGCCGAATGAGTGAGTGGGGGCCCGCGATACCGTCAGGGCGCAGTTGCTGCGACCGTTGGAATTTCTTGAGAGCGTCTTCTAATTCTGAGTCGAAGAACGTGCGATCGCTCACAGTGGGAGTAAGCGGCGTTACTGACTCGAGTCGCTCTCGCAACCACTCGACTTGGGTTCCCGCGTGTCCAAGCTGAATCGCGCGGTCGAATCCGGGAGGCGTTCGCCATAACACGGTGTAGTTGCCGAACCAGTGTTGTTGAATGGTCGAACCGGTGACGACGTAGGCTTTGCCGTCGATTTCAATGCTGTAGGTGGTATCCGAGACACTTAATAAGGCGGCAAAAAAGGGATCGGTTGAGTCGTCCCATAGTTCTATCACAGCGGGTCGATTGAGCCGCTTGAGTTCCCCAAGATCACCGTATCCTCGAAGGCAGCGTAAAACGGTCCGTGAATCGACGACACACGGTAATCGCGGTGAACCGCTGGCGATTCCCCAGGCAAGGTAGAGGCTGTCATAAGCTGCCTGAAATCCGCGATCCGAACCGGAACTGAGCATG
The DNA here is from genome assembly GCA_963992075.1 of uncultured Pseudomonadales bacterium. Taxonomy (GTDB): domain Bacteria; phylum Pseudomonadota; class Gammaproteobacteria; order Pseudomonadales; family Azotimanducaceae; genus UBA11889. The sequence continues at coordinate 6,231 of CAXDSX010000047.1, forward strand.
GAAAGGCTCGCGTTTGCGCTCATCGAAAGACGCGGTTCGCTGGTATCGGACCCGGTTTCAGTTTCTGGGTCTCGAGTTGGTTCGGGTGCACGAGCAGGAAGGACGGTTTCTTCTTGAGATTCAACGCGGGTCTCGGTGGTTGGGATGCTGGTGTCAGGCTCTGGGATCTCTGTTTCTGGTGGTAACAAACGAGCTTGGTCACTTTCGAGTGGTATGGAATTCGTTGCAAACAGAACCGACGGAGAAATATCGGGATTTAAGGCTATTGCAGCAAACACAGCGACGCCCAAACCCAGGGCGGTTGCTAGCGGCCAGCGGCGGAATTTTCGTTGAGGAAACGCTTCTTTTGCAGCGCGCGAGACAATCCGCGCGTTTACGCGATGGGTTCCGCCAACGTATGCCCCGAGTAAGCATCGGTCGCACAAAACGTTAATTAGGCGCGGGATACCCCGAGTCTGGCGATAAATTGATCGGCGCGCCGCACGCGTGAAAACTTCGGCAGACGCGCCGGATATCCGCATACGGTGAGCGACGTACGCGTGAATGTCGTTGCTATCGAGCGCCTCGAGGTGGTACCGGGCAGTAATACGTTGAGCCAGCTGCCGGAGCTCGTGACGATCGAGTGTCTTCCCGAGTTCAGGTTGCCCGATAAGGATAATGCGTAAGAGTTTGCGTTCATTGGTCTCTAGGTTGGTAAGCAGTCGAATTTGCTCAAGAACTGCAGGCGAGAGATTTTGCGCCTCGTCGATGATCATAACGGTGCTTCGATTTAACGAATGCGCGTGAAGCAAATGTCGATTCAATCGATCGATGTACTGTTTGATTGATAGTGGCGACTCGGTCGGATAATCGATCCTGAGCTCGTCGCAAAGAGATTCTAATAGTTCGCGAACCGTTAGCCGCGGGTTAAGGATGAACGCCACGTCCTGATTTTCGGGTACTTGAGCGATTAAGTTCCGCAACAGCGTTGTTTTCCCGGTTCCGACTTCACCTGTGATTAGGACAAATCCGCCGTCGGATTCGAGCCCGTACCCTAGGTGGGCGAGAGCCTCGCCGTGTTTTTCGGATAAATAGATAAAAGAAGGATCGGGCGCAATGGAAAATGGTTTCTGGTTTAGACCGAAGTGTTCGAGGTACATGTCGGAATACGCGATCGACTATTCCGATCGCGGCAGAAGCGAGCGCGATATTTCGTCGTCTTTTTCCTTCCAGAGCTCATCCGCCCAATCTTTACGGTCGTCGCGATCTGCAGGTGGCGCCGGATAACGTTGTGCATGGAAGACGATGGTTGCGCAGCGGCCGCACAGAAATTCCCAAAATCCAGGTGGTCGGTCTGGGTACACGATGGTGACATCGATTATGTTGTCGATGCGTTGCTCAAGGGCTTCACAAACGTACCCGAGGCCACCTGTTTTTGGCAACAGCAGGTGAGAGTATGGAGAATGCTGGGCGATTTTTTTTTGTTCGCTGTAGCGTGTGCCTTCAAGAAAGTTGAGAACCGATGTCGGTCGTTCAAGGAAACCTTGGCAGGCCTGCAGAGTTGTGTTTCGGTCGTGATCTCGTAATGAAGGTGATTTTTCCAACTGCTCGCGACTGTAACGCCGGACATAAGGAAAACCTAGAAGCCACATGGCAACACCGACCAACGGAACATAAATAAGTTCTTGTTTGGTGAAGAACTTTAATGGCGGTATGTGTCCTAAAAACGTGTTCTGTAGAACAAGGATATCGGTCCAACTTTGGTGATTACAGACCACAACATTCCAGTCCGTACGCTCCAATTCGGCCAGTAGAGGCGGTTTTTCGATCGTTGCGATGTGAAGATAGCGGACCATGGCACGATTCGAAAAAACCCATCCATCGATAATGCGGTCCATCAGATCGCTAAGGCTCGTGCGACCATGTTTGGCAGGTAGGAGGAAACGCACGAAGCCCATGAGGTACAAGGGTGTGCACCAGAACACCGTGCTGATGGAAATAAACAAGACTGCCGTGATGCCCCGGAGCGTATAAATCATGGGTGATGTTTAACACAGTGCCTAGACAGGCGACAGCGCGGGCGGTCCGATTTTGACGGGGCTAACGACGCTCCGTACAGGCTGGCTAGTAATCCTTAGCTGTGCGTCGGTTACAGGATGTTCAACCGCTTCCTTTTATGGCCAAGCGCTCCGGGGTCACCTGGAGATATGGGCGAGTCGCGAAGCTGTCGACGACGTTATATTTTCTGCCCGTACGACACAGAGACGGCGACAAGCACTGATCGACACGGCCGCGATTTTGGATTTTGCCGGCGACGAGTTGGCGTTGCCAGCTCGGGGTCGTTACCTTCGAGTCGCGGAAATCGATCGTCGGTATGTCGTTTGGAACGTCGTTGCGGCTGAGATATTCAGTGTCGATGCACTGTCGCGTTGTTATCCGGTGATCGGGTGTGTCGCCTATCGGGGATACTTTCGGTTTGCAGGAGCCTCAAAGGAAGCTGCGCGGTTACGAAGTCGCGGTTACGATGTGCATGTCCGAGGGGTTGCCGCGTATTCGACGCTCGGTTGGTTTGATGATCCGCTGTTGTCGACGTTCCTTGAATGGCCCATTGAACGGTTGGCCGAACTGCTTTTTCACGAATTGGCGCACGGCGTCGTATACGTGGCAGGGGATGCTGCGTTTAACGAAGCCTACGCTTCGTTCGTAGGTGAACGAGGCGTAGTGCGCTGGTTGGAAGCGCGTGGCGAAGACGTCGACCAGTATCGGAAAGATCGGCAGGCTGGCGTTCGGCTTAATGATTACTTGATGACATGGCGTCAGCGTATGCATCAGCTATACACCTTGAAAATACCCAAAGCGACAAAAATTGAGCGTAAGAACTGGGCCATGCAAGAGATTGGTCGCTGCTATCGCCAGTACCGTGAGCTACTTGGGGCCGGGCAGTTCGATGGCTACATGGAGGAGCCGTTTAACAATGCACGACTTGCACAGATATCCACGTATCGTCGTTGGTTACCTGCGTTCGAGGTGTTGTTTTCCCGACGAAGTGGTGAATGGCAAACTTTCCATGCTGAGGTCCTGGCACTTAGCGAATTATCCCGAGAAGCGCGTGATGAGCGCCTATTGCAGTTAAGCGAGGAGAAAGAAGCAAAGACTCGAAATGACCAAAGCACCGAGGAGATTGAGTGCGAGCCCTTCTTTGACCATTCGATCGACGCCGAAACGACCGGTTGAAAACATGACTAAATTCGGAGCGGTTGCGACGGGTAGCATAAACGCGCAGCTGGCGCTCATTGCTGCTGGAACCATGAGCAAGCGCGGATCCATCCCGACAGCGATGGCGGCGGCAGCAAGTATTGGCATTAACAACAACGTGGTGGCGGTGTTACTGGTCATTTCCGTCATGAACGTCACCGAAAGACAAATCGCGACGAGGATCGCGTATGGATGCCAAGCAGATAAAACGGAGACCGCTTGACCCAAGGATTCACTGAGTCCCGACTCGCCAAATGCCTTAGCGATGGCAATACCGCCGCCAAAAAGGATCAACAGTCCCCATTCAATTTTTTTTGCCGTGTCCCAATCGAGCAGTTTCTTACCTTCTCCGTCCGGAACCAGAAACATGATGACGACTGCGGATAGCGCGACCATCGAATCATTGGTCTGGTCCAAGGAAAATAATGCTGACCAGCCACCAAAAGGCTCGCTGCGGGTGATCCAGGCGAACGCGGTGAGTGCGAAAACGTACATGACACGCCGTTCGGCGGTTTTCCAGTCGCCAACTTCAGGTAAATCGACACCGCCGGTGTATCGTAGATTCCGAGTTAACCAAAAGCCCACGACGGGGAGAAAAACCAGCACGACGGGGATACCCCAGGTCATCCAGGTCAAAAAGGAAATGTCCGCCCCAACTTTCTCGCTATAGATCGCCATAAAGGCCACATTGGGGGGCGTTCCAATGGGCGTGCCGATACCTCCGACACTGGCTGCGTACGCAATGCCCAGAAGGAGGGGAACGGGTAGTGCTGGGTCGCGTGCTTTTTCGATCACCGCCAGAGCGACGGGTAAGAGCATGAGCGTCGTTGCGGTGTTGGAAATCCACATCGAAAGCATGGCAGAGGCTGCCATGAACCCAAACACGAGGCGACGGCTGCTGGTACCGCCGAATGCGCGTACCATGGTCAGAGCGACGCGCAAATGTGCTCCGCTTTTTTCCATTGCCGTGGATAGAATGAATCCACCCAGTAACAGCAATACCAGGTAATGACCGTATGCGGCGGAGGTTTGTTCCATGGAGAGCACGCCAGTCATCGGCAATGCAACCAGGGGGATGAGCGACGTGACGGGTATGGGGATGGGTCCAAATATCCACCAAACCACGCAGATAATGGCAACGCTCAACGTGATTGCCGCGTCCCAAGAGAATCCGCTCGTGAGAAGTAAGAAACCAGCGGTGAACGCCAGAAGCGGACCCAGCCAGAGCGAATGGGATGTGAGGGAAGAGTTCATGCGTCGCCGTCAAGATTGCCGGATCAGATAGCGGATGGAAAGCTCAGGTGAGAGTTTTTACTGGTATGACTTGGAAACCACGGGGATCGATCCGAGGCGCGATAGAGTCGTTCAATTTGCGGGTCTTCGAACCGACCTAAATCTTGAGCCCATCGAGGAACCGTTTGTGACGTATGTGCGACTGGCTCCTGAAATACTACCTAGTGTTGAGGCGACTTTGATTACGGGGATCACCCCGGCGATAGCCGAACAAGGGGAGAGCGAGTGGCAAGCACTGAGCGAAATTAACGAACGTTTTTCCATGGCGAAGACTTGTGTCACCGGATTCAACAGTATCCGCTTTGATGACGAGTTCATCCGGTTCGGTTTTTATCGCAACCTCATTGATCCGTATGGCCGCGAGTGGCGTGACGGAAATTCGCGATGGGATCTGATCGACCTGGTACGTGCGTCGGGAGCATTGCGTCCAGATGGCCTCGAATGGCCGCTACGGGACGGCGTACCAGTCTTTTCGCTTGAGCAAATGGCTCGAGCAAACAAACTTCAGCATGAAAACGCACACGACGCGATGTCCGACGTTGAGGCAACGTTGGCTTTGGCTCGCGCTATTAGATCTTGCCAACCTGAGCTATACGCGTATGCCCTCACACTGCGTCAAAAAACCGCGATTGGAAAACTTATGTTGCCGTTGGGCGAACAGATATGCGTGCACGTGTCTGGCATCTACCCGAACCGTCGTTTTTGCCTTGCGCCCATTGTTTCGGTCGCTCTTCACCCTACCATCGACAATCGGGTCATCGCTGTCGATCTGGCTGGCGATATTGATTTCATTTGCGAGGGCTCGGTCGACGAAATTCGAAACGCGGTATTTGCCCCGGCAGAGCAACGAAGACATGAGACAACTCGTCCAGGGCTTGTCACCGTGGCGTTTAACCAATGTCCCTTCATCGCACCTATTTCGGTTGTTCGAGAAGCCGATGCGGACCGTTTGAACATTGATTTGGGCCAGGTGCAGCGGTCTCGGGAAACCTTGGCCAAATGTCCCGATCTAGCCGAGCGTATCGGCGCTGTGTACATGGATGAGGAGCGAGATCCACCAGGTGATGCCGAGTACGCGCTCTACGACGGCTTCATCAGTGGTGCTGACGGGCGTTCCAGCGAGCGCTTGCAGCAGGCCCTGAAAAATGGAAACGCCTGGGTAGACGGAGAATATAGTGATCCACGGTTAGCCACGCTAGCGCAGCGTTTGAAAGCCCGGGTCCGGCCCGACGAAATGGATCCAAAAGAACGTCGGGCATACGTAGAATTTGTCCGACACCGGCTCATGGGTGATGACAACAAGTTGAATGCGTTTCTGGACGAACTCCACGGGTGGGGGAAGGACGACGGTCTAGGTGTCCAAGACAGTAAGGTCGTTGCGGCCCTGATAAACCACGGGGAAAAACTTCGAGCGCAGTTTCTTGGAAATGTTTCCGATGGATGAGTGCGTTCGACTGGACGATGTGGGCAAGCAGTATGGTGGTCAGTGGGTGTTTCGCCATGTCTCGCTGACTCTTCCGACTCGCCAAACAACGGCGATCGTGGGCCCGAGTGGATGCGGTAAAACCACGTTGTTGCAGTTAATTAATGGGTTAGTACGGTTGGATGAAGGCGATTTGAACGTATTGAACGCGCCAATCCCTGAAACTGATCTTCCTGCCTTCCGACGAAAGATTGGCTATGCCGTTCAAGGGGCTGGGCTGTTTCCGCATTTAACGGTGCAACAAAACATTGACCTTACAGCGCGCCTTGAAGGATGGAGCGAATCTAAAATCCGAAATCGAGTGGCAGGGCTTTTCGAGCTCATGGGCATGGATTGGGCGCTTGGTGCGAGGTACCCCTATCAATTGTCGGGGGGTCAACAACAGCGCGTTGGCTTGTGTCGGGCGATGATGCTTCAGCCACCGCTGTTGCTCTTGGATGAGCCGTTTTCGGCGATCGATCCGATCACGCGCGAAGAAATTTACGGCCACTTTGAAGCATTGCAGCAGCAAGAGAATGTTAGCGCGTTGTTGGTAACCCATGATCTTCGCGAAGCCGTTCGGCTTGCGCAGTTTCTGGTGTTCATGGGCGATGGTCACATCCTTCAACATGGTGAAACCGATACGGTGCTTGAATCCCCTGCAACTGCGTCCATTCGACGCCTTATTGAGACGCAACTATGAAACATCTTGCGATCACGGTTGCGTTACTCGGTTGGCTGGGGTCGGTTGCCGGCGAGCCGATCGTTGTAGCTGTCTCTTATACACATCTCCGAGCCCACGAGACCGAGGCTGATGTCGTATGCCGTCTTCTGC
>CAXDSX010000048.1:0-13037 GCA_963992075.1 uncultured Pseudomonadales bacterium
CTTGGTATGGTGTGTGTTTGTAATATATGAATTTTCTTTCGAACCGAGTACGTATCTGCTTACGTCTTGAGTGTTGCATCTAGAATTGCCAACGTTATTTTATCCGCCCTAAGGGCCCGTTTTAACGGGTTTTCTTTGATCTTGTCGATGAGTTCACCCGAACCAACAATGACCCCAGCTTGGATGCCGCCCAATAGCTTGTCGCCAGAGAAAGTTACGACGTCGGCCCCTTGATTAAGGACTTCACCCGGTGTTGGTTCATGGGGTAGTCCGAAATGCGCCAGGTCGACTAAAGCCCCACTGCCAATGTCTTCGATGACCGGCAGCCCGCTTTTTTCGCCAAGTTCTTTGAGATCTCGGGTCGTAACCGTTTCGGTGAAACCTTCAATATAGAAATTGCTGGGATGCACTTTGAGTAGCATGGCCGTACTTTCATCGATTGCGTTCTCATAGTCCGAAAGCCGGGTTCGGTTGGTAGTTCCGATCTCGACCAATTGACATCCTGCACGCTCCATAATGTCGGGTAGGCGAAAGCTTCCGCCGATCTCAATTAGTTCGCCGCGGGAAACCGGCACTGACTTATTGTGTGCAAGAGTATTAAGGACGAGCAACACGGCGGCCGCATTGTTATTGACGATGGTCGCCGCTTCGCACCCGGTGAGGAGTTTGAGCCGGTGCTCGACAATATGTTCCCGCCGACCTCGGCGCCCAGTTCGTAAATCATACTCAAGCGTGGTTGGTCTGGTCGCAACGCGAACGGCATCCGCCATCAATTGTTCGCTGAGGAGCGACCGTCCGAGGTTGGTGTGAATTACCGTTCCGGTTAGGTTAAAAACGGTTTCATAGCCGTGTCCGACGTGATCTCGAAGCCATGTCGTGATGGGTTCGAGATAATGTTCGGGGAGCGTTGCCCAACTCGATAATTGAGAACGGTCACGTTCTGATGTTTGTATCTCGCGGATGGCATTGGCAACTGTGGCCGCACCCCATTGATCTACCAGGGACGCTAGTTGCGGTGCCCGAAGCACCTGATTGACCCCCGGTAATTTGCGACGTTGATTGCTTTTTTCAACCACAAGGAGAGCTTAACAGTATCGTTCTCAAGGATTGTGACTCGAGTCCACGAATGCTCAAGCTATCGGAAATGCGGTAATGTCGTTGCATTCAAAGCGGAGGTTGCGCGATGACGGATAGTAGGCGATTAGCGTTTGTTGGTCTTGGCGTTATGGGATATCCCATGGCAAGTCATCTCGCAGCTGCTGGGCACCAAGTTGTCGTATATAACCGGACTCAAACCCGAGCCGAGCTTTGGTGTACCGAACACGACGGATCGATCGCCACGACACCACGCGAAGCGGCGACTGGCTCAGAAATTGTATTTATGTGTGTGGGTAACGACGACGACGTACGTAGCGTTGCGTTATCCGATGATGGTGTCATGGCGGGCGTTGAGGCAGGGGCCATCGTAGTCGACCACACGACGGCATCGGCGGAACTGGCGGTCGAGTTGGAGCAAGTGGCTAATGCGAATAACGCTGATTTTTTGGATGCCCCCGTCAGTGGTGGTCAGGCGGGTGCAGAAAATGGGCAGCTCACGGTCATGCTTGGCGGTGCCGAGGCGGTCTTCGCGCGAGCAGAAAACGTAATCGCCTGTTACGCCAAGTCGGCGCGGTTGATGGGCGGCGTCGGTTCTGGTCAATTGACAAAAATGGTTAACCAAGTGTGCATAGCGGGGATCCTACAAGGGCTTTCTGAAGGACTTCATTTGGCTGAAAAAGCGGGTCTCGACGTAGACGATGTTGTCGATGTCATATCAAAAGGGGCGGCCCAATCGTGGCAAATGGACAACCGGGCAGGGACGATGGCCGAACGCGAATTTGAGTTCGGTTTTGCGGTGAATTGGATGCGTAAGGATCTGGATATCGCGCTTGCAACCGCCCGAAAGGTCGGGGCGCGAATGCCTTTGGCTGGGCTCGTGGATCAATTTTATGCGGATGTTCAGGCGATGGGAGGAAGTCGCTGGGACACCTCGAGCTTGATCGAAAGGTTACGCCGAGTGGAAGAGTAGTCCGGACGAGTTAGCGTTCGTTGATCGGCACAAAATCACGCAACCCCGACCCGGTATACAACTGCCGGGGCCGCCCGATCTTGTAAGGAACGCTGACCATCTCTTTCCAGTGTGCGATCCAGCCTGGGGTTCGTCCCGTCGTGAAGATCACGGTGAACATCTCGGTGGGGATGCCGATAGCTTTTAAGATAATGCCGGAATAGAAGTCCACGTTGGGGTACAAACGCCGGTCAACAAAAAATTCGTCCTCTAGGGCGATCGTCTCGAGTCGCTGAGCCATTTGTAGGGTGGGGTCGTTTTCGACGCCGAGTTCGGTCAAGACTTCGTGGCAAGTCTCTTGCATGACCGTCGCCCGAGGGTCGTAATTCTTGTAGACCCGATGCCCGAAGCCCATGATGCGGAAGGAATCGTCCTTGTCTTTCGCCCGATTCACGTACTGATCGATGTTCTTGGGGTCGCCAATTTCGGCAAGCATGTTGAGCACTGCCTCGTTAGCACCGCCGTGGGCTGGTCCCCACAAAGCGGCGATGCCGGCGGCAATGCTCGCGTAAGGATTTGCTCCGGTCGATCCAGCAAGTCTGACGGTCGAGGTGGAAGCATTTTGCTCGTGATCTGCATGGAGAAGAAATATGCGATCCATGGCACGTGCAAGTACAGGACTTACGGTGTAATCGTCGCCGGTCGAGAACATCATGTTGAGGAAGTTCTCTCCATACGCTAAATCAGACCGCGGGGGTACAAACGGCAACCCTTGGCTGTGGCGGTAAGTCATAGCGGCCAGCGTCGGCATCTTGGCGATTAAGCGCCGGCTGGTGAGCATGCGGTCATCTTCGTTGTCGACGTTGAGATCCGCGTGGTAGTGCGCAGATAGCGATGCCGTCATGGAACACATGGTCCCCATGGGATGGGCATCCTGAGCAATCGACGCAAAGGCTTGCGCGTAACGTTCGTCTACGTCAGCTTCGTCCTTGATGCCGGCAACAAATGTTTCCTTCTCTTGGACGGTTGGAAGAGCTTCGTTCAAAAGGAGGTAGCACAGCTCCATGTGATCAGAATGTTCTGCGAGTTGTTCAATGGGATATCCGCGGTGCAGTAGAACCCCGTTATCCCCATCAATGTACGTGATTGCCGATTCGCAAGATGCAGTTGAGACGAAACCGGGGTCGTAAGTGAAGTAACCTTGCGAGGTCAGTTTTCCAACGTCGATAACGTCTTGACCCTCGGTGGGACTGTATACGGGGAGATCGACATCTACCCCGCCAACTGATAGTCGAGCTGCTTTATCTGCCATGCCCGCTGGTGTCTCCCATAGTGGACCGATGTTGCAGGAAAAGAGCGATCGAGCGTATCGGGGCCGCATTGAATTTGTCAACGTGACAAAACCGCATCCTAAGATTTTCGTCTCATTGCATAGTCAAGATTTAGGCCATGGACTATGATGCATGCGCCGGGCGGTGTTTCCGGAAGCACTCTTGATATCTCGGGAAATGACCTGCATCACCTGAATGAATACTGAACGCCCCGTTAACCTAGCGTTTGACACGATCATCCGGCAGCCGGTGCATGCTATTGCGTCATTCTTGCACCGTGTTTCGGGCGCGTTTTTGGTGTTTGGCTCAGGGTATCTGCTGTTTTTATTGGATCGCTCGTTGGCGTCGGAGACTGGTCTGCAGACGGTGAAAACTCGACTGGACGCAACGCTAGAAACTTATCTCATGTGGTTGATACTGGTTGCATTGATTTATCACGTGGTCGCGGGGATTAAACACCTTTTGCTAGACATGCATGTCGGTGATACCGAAGCAGCCACCGTCGCGGGTTCCTACGTGGTAATTGTCGTGAGTGTTGCGCTTGCTGGTTTGGCGGCGTTTTGGTTGTGGTAATGCGTTTATGGAGCACACGCCGGCGGGGTCTTCTTGATTTTGTCTTGCAACGCCTTACAGCTCTTGTACTCGGTCTTTATGCACTTTGCGTGCTTGGTTTTCTATTGTCTCGGAGTGAGGTTACATACGCTGAATGGGTCGGTTTTATGGGGTCTTTGCCGATGACGATTTTTTCGACGGTGTCCCTTCTATCCCTGGGTGTACACGCTTGGATTGGGATGTGGACCATCGGCACCGATTACATTCGAACATTCTCTTTTGGCAAACGATCAACGTTTTTGCGACAGAGTTACCAGGCCGTTATCGCTTTGCTATTGCTGGGCTACGTGATTTGGGGAAATGCCGTTATCTGGGGTCTAAGTTAGTGGCCCTACGTACGCTCACATTCGACGGTGTCATTGTTGGGGGCGGTGGTGCTGGCATGCGCGCAGGTCTTCAACTGGCACAGTCTGGACTAAACACAGCAGTCATTTCCAAGGTCTTCCCAACCCGTTCACATACCGTATCGGCTCAAGGTGGGATCACCTGTGCGATCGCGAGCGACGATCCCGACGACGATTGGCGCTGGCACATGTATGACACCGTCAAGGGTTCAGATTACATAGGCGATCAAGATGCCATCGAGTACATGTGCAGCGTGGGACCGGAAGCGGTTTACGAACTTGAGCATATGGGAATGCCGTTTTCGCGTACGGAATCGGGGAGAATCTATCAACGACCGTTCGGGGGACAATCGAAGGACTACGGCAAGGGGGGGCAAGCCTCGCGTACTTGCGCGGCTGCAGATCGCACCGGACACGCACTCCTACATACGCTGTACCAAGCAAACCTGAGGGCCGGGACCACGTTTTTGTCGGAGTGGTTTGTCGTGGATCTCGTGAAAAACCAAGACGGGGCGGTGGTGGGTGTTATTGCGATATGTATTGAGACGGGCGAAACGGTTTACGTCAAAGCACAAGCAACGGTATTTGCGACGGGAGGTGCTGGACGTATCTACGCGAGTACGACCAATGCGCTGATGAATACAGGTGACGGTATCGGTATGGCGCTCCGTGGTGGGTTCCCGGTTCAAGATATCGAGATGTGGCAATTTCACCCCACTGGTATCGCTGGCCATGGGATTCTTGTCACGGAGGGATGTCGGGGTGAGGGTGGATACCTAATCAACAAGGATGGGGAGCGCTTCATGGAGCGGTATGCACCCAACGCGAAAGATTTAGCTGGTCGCGATGTTGTCGCTCGTTCAATGATCCAAGAAATCCTGGAAGGCAACGGTTGTGGACCCGAAGCCGATCACGTTCTCTTGAAACTGGATCATTTGGGAACAGAGGTTCTCGAAAGACGATTGCCGGGTATTCTTGAGTTGTCACGAACGTACGCGCACGTGGACCCGACCAAGGAATCGATTCCGGTCGTTCCGACATGCCACTACATGATGGGTGGGATTCCAACGAGTGTGGATGGTCAAGCGTTGACCCAAGACGAGTCAGGTAGCGACATTCCAATCCCTGGTTTGTATGCGGTCGGTGAGGCTGCTTGTGTATCTGTGCATGGCGCTAATCGTCTGGGAGGCAATTCCCTACTCGATCTGATCGTGTTTGGTCGTGCGGCTGGACTCCATATTGAAAATATCCTTCGACAGGGAGTCAGTTTTCGCGACGCGGCGGACAGTGATTTGGATCAAGCCACCGCGCGGTTACAACGATGGGACAATTCTTCAGGTGGCGAAGGGGTCAACGAATTGAAGAAGGAACTCCAGAACACAATGCAGATTAATTTCGGAGTATTTCGAACAGAATCCAACATGATTGAGGGGATGCGAGCTTTAGCCGACCTTCGCGAGCGAATTGCACGTGCTCATTTGTCGGACAAGAGCGAAGTTTTTAACACTGCGCGGCTCGAAGCCTTGGAGCTCGATAACCTGTTGGACGTGGCCGAAGCGACCGCAATCACCGCTGAAGGTCGCCGTGAAAGTCGTGGCGCTCACTCGCGAGTCGACTATAAGTCGAGGGATGACGAGAATTGGCTGTGTCACTCAATGTATTTTCCAAAGGAAATGAGGGTCGGAAAACGCGCGGTAAATCTGACGCCGAAAACCGTTCCGAGTTTTGAGCCGAAAGAGCGTACGTACTAACCATGCAAGTCAGTGTATATCGATACGTACCGAGCCAAGATATAACTCCGCGGATGCAGGATTACGAAATCGACATTCCTGCGGACCGGGACTTGATGGTTCTTGACGTTCTTGAGCTTGTTAAGGCCGAGGATCCCACGGTGGCCTATCGACGGTCTTGTCGAGAGGGTGTGTGTGGATCGGATGGGATCAATATGAATGGAACGAATGGGCTAGCGTGCAAGACGCCGGTGTCAGAAGTTGCGAAAAATAAGACGTTGGTCCTTAAGCCCCTGCCGGGCTTGCCGGTGGTTCGTGACTTAGTAGTTGATATGACTCAGTTCTACGACCAATACGAAAAAGTATCACCGTACCTCATTAACGATGAGGAGCCGCCTGAACAGGAACGATTGCAATCGCCGGAAGAGCGTGCCGAACTAGATGGCCTTTACGAATGCATCCTGTGTGCCTGTTGCTCTACGTCTTGTCCCTCGTTCTGGTGGAACCCAGACAAATTCATAGGCCCAGCAGGGTTGCTTCAGGCGTATCGGTTCCTTGCAGACAGTCGGGATACTGCGGCGGAAGAACGTTTAGCGAAACTTAGCGATCCGTTTAGTGTTTTTCGATGCCGAGGCATCATGAACTGTGTCAGTGTCTGTCCGAAAGGTCTGAATCCGACACGCGCTATAGGTAAGATACGGTCGTTACTGCTGAAGCAGAGTTCCTAACGAAAGCGCGTCCTATGTTTCATCTTGAAACGCATTGAAGCGCCATGGATGAAAACTATCTAGTTCGAATGCGACGGAGCTCCCATCTTTCGGGTGGAAGCGCGGCGTACATCGAGACGATGTACGAACAGTTCCTCGAAAATCCCAATCTTATTGCCGAAGGTTGGCGTGACTATTTTGAAAAGCTGCCAATGGTGGATGGCATTAGTGTGGATTTCCCGCATGGATCGATCATTCGACACTTCGAGCGCTTAGGCCGAAATCGACTTAGAGCACGGCCGGAAAGAGTAAGTACGGAAGTCAGTTCGGAGCACGAGCGGAAACAAGTTCGTGTGCTGGAGCTAATCAGTGCTTATCGCCATCGAGGACACCGTCGAGCGGTCATAGATCCGCTCAACATCTGGGTACGGGATCCTGCGCCAGAACTTGATCTTGCGTTCCACGATTTGACTGAGGGTGACCTCGATACTGTATTTCAAACGGGATCCTCCCATTTTTTCGAAGACGGGCAGGCGTCTCTTCGCCATATTATCAAAGCGCTTGAAGACACTTACTGTCGATCTCTCGGCACGGAGTACATGTTTATCACTGATGCGGGTGAGCAACTGTGGTTGCGTAAACGGCTTGAATCGGTACACGCAAGGCCGGCGTTTTCAGAGGAGCACCGGGGTACGATTCTTGAACGACTCGTGGCGGCTGAAGGCCTCGAGAAGTACTTGCACAAGAAATATCCGGGGACAAAACGGTTTGGACTTGAGGGTGGAGAAAGTCTGATCCCGATGTTACATGAGGGCCTCCAGCGTTGCGGTTCACACGGTGTCGTGGAGACGGTTATCGGTATGGCACATCGAGGCCGTTTGAATGTCTTGGTCAACGTCCTCGGGAAGCAGCCTGCGGAATTGTTTGACGAGTTTGACGGTAAAACCCCTGAGGGGGATCGGACAGGAGACGTTAAATACCACCAAGGATTTTCTTCGAACGTTACGACGGTTGGCGGCGAGATGCATGTGGCCCTGGTATTTAACCCATCTCATCTCGAAATCGTCGGTCCCGTCGTGGAAGGGTCAGTTCGTGCACGGCAAGATCGACGCCGGGACTACACGGGAGATTTGGTCGTCCCTTTACTGATCCATGGCGATGCAGCATTCGCGGGTCAGGGGGTGGTCATGGAAACTTTTCAGATGTCCCAGACTCGCGGCTTTCACAGCGGTGGAACGATACACCTTATCGTCAACAATCAAATCGGTTTCACGACACATCGCATCGACGACGCTCGGTCTACGGAATATTGCAGCGAAATTGCCAAAATGGTTCGAGCGCCGATTTTTCATGTCAATGGAGACGATCCGGAAGCGGCTGTTTTTGCAATGCAGTTGGCGGTCGATTACCGGATGGCGTTTCACAAGGACGTTGTTATCGACCTGGTCTGTTATCGAAGGCGCGGACACAACGAGGCTGAGGAGCCCATGAAGACGCAACCGCTTATGTACGCTTCGATTCGTCGACATCCAACCGTGTGTTCTCTCTACGCCGAGAAATTACATGCCGATGGTATGTTGGCGAGCTCTGAATCCGACCGATGGATTTCAAAGTACCGTGATCAGCTCGATTCGGGGGAACACGTTGCCCTTTCGTTGGTGCACGAACCAAATAAAGATCTGTTTGTTGATTGGCGGCCGTATCTTGGTCACGAATGGACCGCGCCGGCAGATACAGGGTTTGGGCTAGAGCGTCTTCGTGAGCTGGCTGACGGTGTAAACAAACTTCCCGAGGGCTTTGTTTTACACCGTCAGGTACAAAGAATCTTTCAGGATCGGCAACGTATGGCAGCGGGTGCAATGCCGATAAATTGGGGGTTTGCAGAGGTACTGGCGTACGCGTCACTTCTTGATCAAGGACATCCGGTGCGTTTAACCGGTCAGGATGTTGGTGTTGGAACTTTTTCCCATCGGCATGCTGCGGTACACAATCAACGTGACGGCAAACGTCACATTCCGCTTAACCATCTCGCTGAGTGGCCCACGTTTGATATTTACGATTCGCTCCTTTCGGAGGAGGCTGTGCTTGCCTTTGAATATGGGTACGCGACGACGACGCCTGGAGCCTTATGTATTTGGGAGGCCCAGTTTGGGGATTTCGCAAACGGTGCTCAAGTTGTCATCGATCAATTTGTCTCCAGCGGTGAAGCAAAATGGGAACGCTTGTGTGGATTGGTTATGTTGCTTCCCCATGGCTATGAAGGTATGGGCCCGGAACATTCTTCGGCCCGGCTCGAACGGTTCTTACAACTTTCGGCAGAACACAATATTCAGATTTGTCTCCCGACGACACCAGCACAAATGTTTCACATGCTGCGGCGTCAAGTTATCCGTCCGTTACGCAAACCTCTAATTGTGTTAACGCCCAAGAGTCTTCTCAGGCATAAGCTCGCCGTATCTTCGTTGGAGGATTTGACGAATGGTCAGTTCCGTACCGTTCTTGGTGAAATCGATGCGCTTGATCCGAATCGTGTGGACCGTCTGGTCCTTTGTTCGGGCAAGATCTACTACGATCTCCTGGAACAGCGTCGTGAGGAAGGAGCCGAGAATGTGGCGATTGTCCGATTGGAACAGTTGTACCCATTTCCCGAGCGCGACTTGGGGAAGGTCATCGCACCGTTTCGGAATATCAAGGACGTTGTTTGGTGTCAGGAGGAGCCCATGAATCAGGGTGCATGGTATTCAAGTCAACACCATATACGCAGGGTCATCCTAGACCACAATGATAAGCTCTACCTGTCGTATGCAGGACGCGAAGGGTTCGCCGCCACGGCTGGCGGATACGTGACGAAACATCTTGAAAGGCAGCAGCGATTGGTGCGAGAAGCGCTGTTTGATTGATGATAATTGAACTTATGCGCCTCATTCACGGGAACTTAGCATGACCATTGATATTAAGGCGCCGACGTTTCCCGAGTCGATTTCTGAGGGGACGGTGGCCGCTTGGCATGTGATGCCCGGTGAATCCATTGCTCGAGACGAGTTATTGGTCGACATCGAGACCGACAAAGTGGTTATCGAGGTATTTTCTCCAGCCGATGGCTGTTTAACGGAGGTTATTAAGGAAGAGGGAGAAACCGTTGAGAGCGAGGAAGTCATTGCTCGATTCGAAGCGGGAAGTATAGAAACGCCGACAACAGCATCGGTCTCTGAGCCAGGTAACTCAACGGCTGATGAAGCAAGTGCCAGGCTATCGCCAGCGGCGCGAAAACTCGCCGAAGAGAACGCTATTGATACACAAGAACTGACGGGCACAGGTCGCGACGGGCGGATAACCAAAACCGACGTGTTGACCGTCGTGAATGCGGGCGACCGCGATGTCGATGACGCTACGCAGTCTTCCGCAAGTGTTAGCCAGGAATTTGATTCTGGCGAGTTGGGTGAGCGAGTTGAACGTCGAGTCCCAATGACGCGACTTCGGGCAAGTCTTGCGCATCGTCTCGTCGAGGGCCAGCAAACGGCAGTGACGCTTACAACGTTCAATGAAGTAGATATGGAGCCCATCAAGCGCATCCGGGAAAAATATCAACGGGAATTCGAGCAAAGTCATCATGGAACGCGGTTGGGGTTTATGAGTTTCTTCGTGCGAGCCTCGGTGGAGGCTTTAAAGCGCTTTCCTTTGGTAAACGCTTCTATCGACGAAAACGACATCGTGTATCACGGTTATTACGATATTGGCGTTGCTGTCGGCACCGAGCGGGGGTTGGTTGTCCCTGTGATCCGGGATGCAGATGCGCTTGGTCTTGCTCAAATTGAAGATCAGGTAACTGAGTACGGCGCTAGAGCCCGAGACGGCAAGCTTTCGCTGGAAGATCTCCAAGGTGGTACGTTCACGATTTCGAACGGTGGTGTGTTTGGTTCCTTGATGTCAACGCCCGTACTCAATCCACCGCAGACCGCGATTCTAGGCATGCACAAAATTCAAGATCGTCCGGTGGTTGAGGACGGTGAAGTTGTGGTTAGACCGATGATGTATTTAGCCCTGTCATATGATCATCGATTAATCGACGGCCAGGAGGCGGTTCGATTTCTCGTCGCGATTAAAGGCATGATTGAAGATCCTGCGAGGATTCTATTAGAACTGTGAAGGACGCATCGTGAGTGACCGATTGAACTATGAAGTTATAGTTATTGGAGCCGGTCCTGCTGGCTATGCCGGTGCGATCCGAGCCGCGCAATTGGGACTGAAGACGGCATGCATTGATCGGTCCTTGGGCAAGGACGGTCAACCATCATTGGGAGGAACCTGTTTGAACTGGGGTTGTATCCCATCTAAAGCGCTACTCGACGCGTCGCAGAAGTATGCGGAACTCCAAGGTCTTGAAACTTTGGGGATTGAAGCAAAGGAAGTGAGTCTCGATCTCCCGAAAATGATTGCTCGCAAGGATGCGGTCGTGGCGCAGCTGACGGGTGGTATTTCATCGCTGTTTCAAGCCAATGGCGTTGACTTTTGCCCAGGCACCGGACGATTGCTTTCAGGACGACGGGTAGTGTGGACGGACCACGAAGGGTCGTCGACGGAATTAACGGCCGGACATGTGGTGCTTGCGCCGGGGTCGGTTCCAATGGATATCGACGCGGCCCCCGTTTCTAACGAAGGTATAGTGGATTCGACGGGCGCTCTGGAATTTGACGTCGTACCGAAGCAACTTGGAATCATCGGTGCCGGCATCATTGGGCTTGAGCTAGGTAGTGTTTGGGCCCGTCTTGGATCGAAGGTGATCGTACTTGAGGCCTTGGATTCCTTCTTACCAATGGTCGATAAGCGTATCGCTCGTGAAGCATTGCGTACCTTACGAAAACAAGGTCTCGATATCCGTTTGGGTGCGAGGGTTGTTGCTGCCACTGAAGCAAACGATACCGTTGAGGTCGTCTACCAGGACAAGGATGGCGATCAGAATATTTCGGTAGAAAAGTTGATCGTGGCCGTTGGAAGACGGCCCTACACCGAGAATCTTCTCGCGCAAGATAGCGGAGTTAGCTTGGACGAGCGTGGCTTTTTATACGTGAACGATTTATGTGAAACGGGTGTTCCCGGCGTGTTTGCTGTGGGAGACGTGGTTCGTGGACCAATGCTTGCGCACAAAGGAGCCGAAGAAGGGGTCATGGTTGCCGAGCGAATCGCCGGGTTCAAACCGTTGGTTAACTACACGACTGTTCCGAGTGTGATCTATACCCACCCCGAGATAGCTTGGGTGGGGCGGAACGAGCAGGAATTAACGTCGGAGGGTGAAGCCATCGCGACCGGCTCTTTTTCTTTCGGAGCGAGTGGCCGAGCATTGGCCGCGAACGATGCCGAAGGCATGGTCAAGATTGTTGCCGACGCTGACTCGGACCAGATTCTTGGCGTGCACGTGATCGGTCCACAGGCATCTGAGTTGATTGGGCAGGCTGTTGTTGCCATGGAGTTCAGCGCGAGCGCGGAGGATCTTGGATTGACAATGTTTGCGCACCCCACGCTTTCCGAGGCCGTTCACGAGGCAGCGTTGGCCGTTGGTGGGCGCGCGATACATACAGTAAATAGAAAGAAAAAGTGATGGGAGTTGTGTAGCGTCTATTTAGGATGCCACACGTTCGGGGGAACGATATTCAATGAATCTTCACGAATACCAAGCGAAGCGTCTTTTTGCTGACTACGGGTTGCCAGTGTCAGTCGGATACGCGGCTGATACCTCGGACGAAGCGGTTGCTGCGGCAGAGCGAATTGGGGGTAAGGCGTGGGTTTGTAAGGTGCAAGTCCATGCAGGTGGCCGCGGCAAGGCGGGTGGTGTGCAACTTGTCGATTCAATCGAAGAGGTCCGTTCGTTTGCGGAACGTTGGCTCGGTGGGCGATTGGTGACGGTGCAAACGGATGCCGAAGGGCAACCCGTCAACCAGGTCTACATCGAGGCTTGCGCAGGTATCGAGCGAGAGTTGTACCTAGGGGCCGTGATCGACAGAAGCAGTAGCCGTATTGTTGTGATGGCGTCCAAAGAGGGTGGCGTCGAAATCGAGAAGGTGGCCGAAGAATCTCCCGAAAAGATTTTTCGCGTCGTGATCGATCCCTACGTTGGGCCTCAGTCATATCAGGGCAGGGATCTGGCATTTCGGTTAGGTATGCAGGGAAATCAAGTACAACAATTTACGTTATTATTCAATAACTTAATAGAACTATTTAATAACTGTCTCTTATACACATCTCCGAGCCCACGAGACCGAGGCTGATCG
>CAXDSX010000049.1:0-13028 GCA_963992075.1 uncultured Pseudomonadales bacterium
CTCGCCATCCTTTCGAGTTCTTCGAAGTCTGGACGGCATTCCTTCGGCAACAATGGGGGCGTCGTTCGAAACTGCGCCATCAATGCGAACTTCGCCAAGGGGCAAGGAATTGATTTCGGCCGCGATTTCGGATTCGCCAATCTCGGCTTCGTCTTGGTGCAACGGCGGTTTGCCCGAAGCTATCGCGGGTCCTTGACTCGGTACCACTCGAGCGCCGCCGTTGGGCAGCTCGCCTCGCAAAAGTTCCATCTCATCGAACGCCGACGCAGTAACATTTTCTTCCGCGAGCTCCATCTTCAAAGGGTTTCTCCGGGATCGTTGCGCTACCCAAAGACCGTGCGCAATAACCGCCGCAATGAGCAAAGCTCCACACGCCAGAATAAATATCTTCATGTCCACTAGAGCACCTCGGGCCCGACTTATCGTCGGGCTAACCTACGGCCATTTCTGCCGCTTGTTCTACATCCACCGAGACCAGCCGGGACACACCCGGTTCATTCATGGTCACGCCCAGAAGGTGATCCGCCATTTCCATCGTTAGCTTGTTATGAGTGATCACCACGAACTGCACTTCGCTCGACATCTCTTCGATAAGATCAGCAAATCGAACGACATTGGCGTCGTCCAACGGCGCGTCAACCTCATCGAGGAGACACACTGGGCTCGGATTTAACTGAAAGATTGCGAACACGAGCGCTACCGCCGTCATCGCTTTCTCGCCTCCAGATAACAAGTGAACGTTGGCATTACGTTTACCTGGTGGTCGTGCCATGAGCCTAATGCCGGTATCGAGCAGGTCCTCCCCCGTCAGCTCCAACTGAGCGTGTCCTCCACCGAACACTTTAGGAAATATGGTTTTCAAGTGCCCGTTGACTTCGTCAAAGGTCGCCTTGAATCGCGATCTCGTTTCCCGGTCTATGCGTTTGATGGCTGCGTTCAGCGTATCGAGCGCTTCTACGAGATCGGCGTGCTGTTGATCTAGATATTGTTTCCTTTCCGATTGCTCCTCAAACTCTTCAATCGCGGCCAGATTGATCGCTCCCAATCGATCGATCCTCCGCCCAATTAGTTCCAACGCCGTACCAAGCTCCTCTTCCGTATCCTCTGGGTCGGTGCTTGCTAAAGCTTCCTCGGCTTTTATCCCTGTCTGTTCTAGCTGTTCTCGAACGTTCGCAAGTTTCACCACGACGCCCTCACGATCGATACGGAGTTCTTCTACTCGACCCCGGGTTTCTTCGATCCGTGCGCCGACGTCTTGACGCTCCGCCTGTTGCCGCGTGATTTCGACATCAAGAACTTCCATTCGATCACGAACCGAACTGAGCTCGTCATCGACGTTCCTACGCTCCGACAAAACCGATTCCAATTGCTTTTTGAGGGTCGGCAAAGGCCGGTCGTTGTCTGACAAGCCTTTATCGATATCGTCAAGCCGTTCATCCAGTTCCCCGCGCTGCATCAACAATCGACGACGCGCGTTCTCGCTCGCCTGCAATGAAGAATCGAGGGATTGGTATTCGAGTTTAAGTGCGTGGTAGTGCTCGCCAACGGAACGCGAGGCAGCACGGATTGATTCGAGTTGTTCAATACCTCCATCACGCGATTTCGTTAACTCTTCTCGTTCGTCCCGCAGTCGATCCGCTTCAGCAACTAGGCTGATCAGTTTGGTCCGCGACTCTTCGAGCTTGATGGTTTCCTGCTTGACCTGCTCTTCCAATTCTTCTTGTTCTTTTTTTCGATGCGTCCGACGTACTTCCGCTTCTTCCTCACGTACTTGGTTGACGTCGTGATCGGTCTTGATCGTCGATAACTTGTTCGATAAGACGGCTTGCCGAGTCTGCAAACTATCGCGTTCCGCTTCCAACGCTTGAGTCTGGTCCTTCATCGACGAGAGATCTTCCTGGAGCTCGGCTAGGCCGGCTTCCGCATCCTCGACTTCATGCTCCAGCTCCTTCAGCGCGTGGCTACGTTCAAGAACGCCTTGTCCGGATTTGTCGATTTGTTGGAATCGTAGCCAATCTCGGCCAAACCAAACGCCACTCGGTAAGATCACGCTTTCACCCGGACGTAACTTGGTGCGAGCCGCTAGTGCCTCGTCCGTGGTTTCCGCCGCGAAAACACCATCCAACAGTCCACCTAGGCCGGCGTTCATGTCGTCAACGTGCTCCGCCAGGGGTCGCAATTCGCTATCCGACCCGTCATCCGAGCTCAACGGGTGGTACAGCGTAACCTGACCAGCCTCCAGTTCGGTGACGTTATCCGTGAACCGGGTAATGTCGTCCACGCGGATCGCCATCAAATCCGTACCAAGAACAACCTCGACAGCGCGTTCCCAACCGGCCGTTACCGTTAAGCCATCACGTAGAGGAGACGCCTCAGACAAGCCCTGTCCCACTAACCAGGCGTCAGTTTCGGTTCCTTCGCCGCCAAGCGCCGCGTGCTGGAGTGCGGACAACGAGGCAAGTTCATGGCGCAATGATTGAACGGCAACACGGGCGTTTTCCAACAACCGCTCTTTTTCTATGACGTTTTCTCGCGCTTTGCGTAACGCCTCAATGCACGTTTCAAAATCCGCCGCCAACGCGTCGACCGTTCCTTGAACATGTTCGACCTGTTGGCCTAGGTCGCGCAGACCGGACGCTCCGGACCCAGATGGCAGGTCGTCTATGTCGAGCTGATCGCGCCGAGAACGCAGCCGTAGCAGCACTTGATCCAAATGTTCCACACGACTCTCGTGGACGTGTATTTCGGCATCGTTTGCATTGGCACGCACACTAAACTCATCCCACAAGCGTTGCAGTTCAGCAACCGAACCCTCATTTCCGGAGAGTTCCGCAGCCACGCGTTCGAATTCGCTCTCGGCCGTCTCCAGTTCAGGTTTCTTGCTTGAGATGCGTTCCTGCAACGACAAGATCTCCGCATCATCCATCTCGAGCTGAGTCGCCGTTTCACTCTGTCGAAGAACCACCCCCTTGCGATCCTCGCCGAGTTGGAGAATCCGTTCTTGATTGAACTGGATGCCTTCTTCCAGACGCGCAATGTCGGTACCCAATTTGTAGTACCTGCCCTGCGTGTCGGTGAATATATCGGTGGTCTCGGATTGTTCTTTCCTCGCTTTTTCAAGCGACGTATCTAGACCCTGTAACTCCGTCTTGTCGCGTTCATTCTCGAGATCCAGTTTTGACAGTCTTTGCTCACGCTCAACCAACTCGGCCTCGAGTGTTCTTAGCCTGATCGTGTACAAGGCCGCCGTGGTGTCGCGTTCTTCTTCTTTGAACTTTCTGTACTTTTCGGCGTTTCGCGACTGGCGTTTTAGGTGCGTTAACTGGCGGTCCAGTTCGTCGCGTATGTCGTTTAAACGATCAAGATTTTCGACCGTCCGTTTGATCCGATTTTCCGTTTCTCGTCGACGTTCCCTGTATTTCGAGATTCCGGCTGCTTCTTCTATATAGTTTCGTAGTTCTTCCGGCTTAGCTTCCACCATCTCGCTGATCATGCCTTGCTCGATGATGGAATAGCTCCTGGGGCCGAATCCAGTACCCAAAAAGATGTCCATAACGTCACGACGACGACATCGGCTACCATTCAAGTAGTAAGTTGACTGCGCGTCTCTCGCCACTTCACGTCGAATCGCTATCTCTCCGTACGACGCGTAAACACCACCTATCCGAGCATCACTGTTATCGAACAACAACTCGATGCTTGCCATTGCAGTCGGTTGACGGGCACTAGAACCACTAAAAATAACATCCGTGAGTGCCTCACCCCGCAGTTGTCGGGCGGAACTTTCTCCCATCACCCAACGTACTGCATCGATGATATTTGACTTACCGCAACCGTTGGGACCAACGACGGCACATGTTTTTCCAGGGAGGCTGACCGTTGTCGGATCGACAAAGGATTTGAAACCAGCAAGCTTTATCGCTTTAAGTCGCATTCAGTGATGAAACACTGTGCCTGTTAGTCAGCAGAGCGTAGTGTAGCCGAAATGCATATATTTCAACAACTTAAATACGTAACGAATTGTTAACGAATTTGATAGGCGGTTGGAGCGACGGAGCCCCTTCCAAGAAGTACGGGTAAACGACCCGTTAGCGATGATTTGTTAGGCGTTCGCCATCCGACAAATCCGACGACTTCTCGGGCGTTCTGTTAGTCCGAACGCGTGTTGCGACTCATAATTCAGCTCACCAATTTCTCAGTCGTTTACAAACGACAGACGGACGGTTGTTCCATTCACCGCCAAGAGTTCGCTATGTCTTTCCATATCGCCCGGATGCTTGTTCGCGGACCCGGTGACCGACACTCGCGCAACCACGTACACATGTTCTGCAGAGGATATGGGTCGCGACGGGTTCATGCTGACCGCATCATCAAGCGTGACGGTATACGCACCACGACCATCCAACGGTCTTTTGACCACGGCCAGCGGTGGACCCGTTTTCTCCAAACGGGCATATACCAGGAGCCAAGTCAGCTCTTTCGGAATGGAGCGAACGTCGATGGAAACGTTCACATGGGATCGCGAAGGATTCATTTCGGCTCTGGCCGCGATAAGCACGCCTTCAAAAAAATCGCGCTGTGCTTTTGCTATTTTTTGTCGTAGCGCTCTATCGCTATAGGTCACCACGCTGTCATGCTGACGCCTTTGAACTGCGTCTAACACCAATAACTCAAGGACGGACGGATGATCGGGCCGATACGCTTGGATCCTATCCACGACGCTTCGTGCATCAGTATCGAGTAAGCCACCGGCGGCTAGGAATGCGGCCTGGGCCCAAGAAACATCGACGTCGATTAGCGGTGTCTCTCCCGGCACCTGAACCCTAGCAAACGCCTCGGCTGCATCGGCAAATCGCTCGGCCTTAAAGTGTGCAAGGGCTAAATAATACCGACTCGTTCGGTCTTGAGGACGGCTCTCCACTCGAGCGTTCAATCGCTTTGTGACTTCGTTGAGGTCCCGTTGCGTCGTGTGACTCCCCATGACCGCCGATCCAACATTTCGAATGGATACGGCGCCCGGATCTCCCCAATGTAGGTAAAGGATTAACGAGGAAACGACGATCCCAACCGCGAGGCTTATCCCAAGCAACGAAGAGCTCGTTTCCTCACGATCGACATTGTCACCTTCAAGATCGGCCAGCAAGGCAACACCCAATTCGTCTTGCAGTTCCGCCGAATCATGGACGTTATTTACGTCCGGTTTGGTCTCAAATTCGATCTCGTTCAAGCGGTCTTGATAAAGCGCTTTGCGCGCGTCATCGTCTAACCAACGCGTCGTTGGCCGAAAGCGCGCGAAGCCAAAACCAACCCAAGCGAACGTGGCGAGCAATGCCACGCCCATGCCGAGATAGGTCGCCGTCATTGTTTCCGGATGGCCTCCAGCCGAGCTCGTTCTTCATTGGACAGCGAAATCTTTTTCGTACGAGTACCAATTCTCCCAAGCACCCAAATACCCAACAACAGCAGCAGCGGTGGTCCAAACCACAGGGCCCACGTATCCGTTCTAACGGGCGGGTCATACAGTACGAAGTCGCCGTAACGATCCTGTAAATAGCGACGCACCTGATCATCAGCCAGGCCCTCGTCAACCAAACGGTAGACCGTGCGCCGTAGATCCCGTGCCACGGGGGCATCGGAACCCGACAGGTTCGTGTTAAGGCACTTGGGGCAGCGGAATTCTGCAATAAGGGCGTTGTACCGGCGTCGTTCCGCTTCATTTTCGAACTCAAAGACATCAATGGTGGATACGCCCACCACCCACACGCCAAGCAACCCCGAGATAAGCGAACTAACCATCAATCAGCGCGTCCACGATCGGTAAAAGCTCTCGATTCCAGTTTCTATCGTTCACGTCGCCAACGTGCCTAAAACGGATGATGCCGTCAGCATCCACGATAAATGTCTCTGGAGCACCGTATACACCAAGTTCGACACCTAAATCGCCGTTTGTATCGACAATCGTGAAATCGTAGGGATCTCCGTATACGTTAAGCCAACGGCGGGCCTTCTCATCGTTATCGCGATAGTTAATCCCCACGATCGACAATCCCATCGCTTCCCCGATGTCCATCAGTACCTCGTGTTCATGTAAGCATGTTGGACACCAGGTCGCCCAAACATTGACCAATCGAACTTTCCCCAACAGGGTTCGTTGTCCCAGCACCTTCCCGGAGGTCAGCTCACGTAGCTGAAAACTCGGAAAAGGTTTCCCGACCAGCGCTGAGGGTAGGTGCGCGGGGTCGTTTAGATGAAAACCCGCGTAAAGAATAGCTACCAACGCAGCAAAGCCGACGAACGGCATAAAAAAAACGGGGCGTTTCATGAGGCCCCGCCCGCTGCGGCAAGCTCGACTCGGCGCAATGCCAACCGTCGATATCGACCGTCCATGACGGCAAGTAAACCCCCTAAGCAAATCAACAAGCCGCCGCACCACACCCACCGAACCAATACTTTTTCCTGAATCCTCACTCCCCAAGAACCATCCGGCAGGGGCTCGCCCAACGCTACGTAAAAGTCCCGGAAGAACCCAGCTCCAATGCCCGCCTCCGTCATCACGCTGTCGCGCGCCAGATAATTCCGCTTCTCGGGATAAAGGCTTATTCCTTCAACGTCAAATTTCGCCCGTTGCGCTATGTAATTAGGTCCGTTAACGGTGTTTATCGAAACGAACCGGTATTCCCGTGTATTCAATTCAACCGTATCGCCTGGCGACATTCGAACCTCGGTTTCGTGCGAAAACACGCTTGTGATCGCCACACCGACAGCCCCAATCGCAAACCCCACATGGGCCAGCAACATGCCTACGTAGCCTAACGGGCGAGCGCCTTTACGCCGAATGAAGTCAGCGCCGTGACTCAAAAGTATCCACAGCGTGAACACGACGGCGACCCCAACACCGACAACACTCGAAATACTCAACATCCGATCCGACGCGATCGCGACCGCGAAAAAGACCGCGCCAACCAACACGGAAATCAGCAAAAGCAAGCCAACATGTCGAAATAATCGAATTGGTGTACTTTTCCAGCGCACCACGGGCACCAGCGCCAAAAACACCGCAAGGATTCCCATCAACGGCACGAACAGCCGGTTAAAGTATGGGGGTCCCACCGAAATCTTGTCACCACCGGTGACCGCCTCATATGCCAGCGGATAGAGAGTGCCAATAAGCACAACCGCAACAGCAACCACGAATAGCGCGTTGTTGATGAGCAAAAACAGCTCGCGTGAAAGACCCATGTACGCAATTCGGCTTCGTATTGCGGGTACTCTGATCGCGTAGAGTGCTAAAGAACCTCCAACCGTGATTCCCAATAACACGAGTAAAAAGACACCACGCTCCGGGTCCACCGCAAAGGCGTGCACGCTGGTCAAAACCCCCGATCGCACGATAAACGCACCCAACAAGCAAAGAGAAAAAGTCAATATTGAAAGGAGTACCGTCCAACTCCGAAAAGCGCCGCGCTTTTCAGTCACCGCGAGCGAGTGGATGAGCGCTGTTCCCGCCAGCCAAGGCATGAACGAGGCATTTTCCACCGGATCCCAGAACCACCAACCACCCCAACCAAGCTCATAGTAGGCCCACCAACTGCCTAATGTTATTCCGACCGTGAGGAAAGCCCACGCGACATTGGTCCATGGTCTTGTCCATCGGGCCCAGGTCGCGTCCAATCGACCGGAAAGTAATCCAGCCACGCCGAAAGCGAAAGCAACCGAAAAACCGACGTAGCCCATGTACAAAAGCGGGGGATGTACGATAAGTCCGAAATCCTGCAGCAGCGGATTCAAATCAGCGCCCGTCGTCGGGACATTCGGGACGAGCCTCAAAAACGGGTTACTCGCTTCGAGCAAGAAAAGCAGAAACCCGGTATTTAACAAACCTAGCGTCCCGAGTACGCGGCCGTACATCTGCAAGGGCAATCGATGCCCAAGCACGGCCACTCCCGCCGTCCATAGAGCCATCATCAGAGTCCACAGAAGAAACGAACCTTCGTGTGCACCCCAAACCGCACTAACCTTGTAGTACCAGGGCAGCAACGCATTCGAATTAGCGGCGACGTAGACGACCGAATAGTCGTCCACCAGAAAGGCGTGTACTAACATGGCGAACGCGAACACGAGTGCTACAAGTTGGAGCACGGCTACCGAGCCCGCGTTTTCTATCCAAGTTTTCCGCCGGGTAGCTGCTCCCAGGTGCCCGAGCAAACCGAGCACGACTGCGGCAACAAAACCGATGATGGCGGCGAGATGTCCGATCTCTGGTCCAACTCCCCATAGCATCCCCGACGATGCATCAAAACTCTCGTAGTTTCCGGTCAACGCACTGGGCGTTGCGGTGGTCAAGATTCACCGCCCATATCTACTAACTCGGGTGGCATGTAGTTTTCGTCATGCTTGGCGAGCACTTCTTTGGCATAAAAAACGCGCCTCTTATCAAGCTCACCGACCACGAGAACGCCTTGTCCCTCACGAAATAAACCAGGCAACATTCCCTGGTATCGAACCTCAAAACGCGATCCTCGAAGATCAGATAACACAAAAGAGACCCCAAGACCCTCGGACTCGTACGCGAGACTACCCGCCTCGACCATACCTCCGGCGCGTATGCGTTTTGCGATGGGGGCCTCGCCACCTACAACCTTCTGCGGCTCGTAAAAAAGATCCACGTTCTCTTGCAACGCGAACAATACCGCGCCTATCGTGAGCCCACTGCCTAACAGCAAGAACACAACCGCGGCCAACCGTTGTCTACGAACCGGCGGCATCACGCTCCGCTATCCTCATCTACACGGTTGGTCACTCTCGCTCGTAGCCGACCTTCAGCGCGAATCGGCCATGCACCAAGCACAACGAGTGTGACCGCGCTAATCACGTAAACGCTCCAAACATAAACACCGTGGCCGTCCATCATGGCCCAGTTGTACAAGTCGTCAATCAACGTCACCTACCCTTTGAGATAGCACGAACCCATTCGGTCGCGTGCTCGCGTTTGAGGACTTCCAATCGCATCGCCGCCAAAATCACGCCAGCGATGAAGACATAGAACCCTATTGCGTTGAGAAGCAGAGGCCACAACATACTTGACTCTATTGTAGGTTCGCTAGCCAGCGTGATACTCGCCGGCTGGTGTAACGTTGCGAACCAATCCACCGAATACTTAATGATCGGGATGTTGATCACGCCGACGAGGGCAAGGATCGATACAGAATAGGCGGCTCGATCTGGTCGCGGTATCGCCTGGCGTAGCGCCATGAGGCCGAAAAATAGAAACAGGAGGACGAGTACCGATGTCGTTCGCATATCCCACACCCAGCCCGTACCCCAGGTCGGCATGCCCCACAATATGCCACTCGCGAGAGCTAGCATGGTCAAAATTGCACCGACGGGGGCCGCTGCTGTGATGAAGACATCCGCCATCTTCATGCGCCAAACAAGGTAGACAAAGCCTGCCACAGCGCATGCAAAATAAACCATCTCAGCCAAGTGCGCGCTCGGCACATGCATGTACATGATCCTAAAACTATGACCCTGGTATTTATCGGGCGGCGCGAGTACCAACCCCCAAAAACTTCCAACCAGCAGGCCTAAACCCCCACCGACATATAAACCACGGACCCACAAAGAAGAACCGTGATAAAAAAAACGGGGCGAGCCCATCCGGTGGAAAGCATCTTTTATCAAGCCCATGTCAATACTCCTGACTACCCTTGAGCGCGGCTCCGATCGCAAAAGGCGCCAGTGTAATCGATCCTGCCAGTAAGGCGGTTAGCCAAAGCATCGGCCCGGTGGCCACGGCCCCATCCAATATCCGGTAACAGGCACCCGAACCGAAAATCAGAACCGGAATATAAAGCGGCATCACCAAGACCGCTAAAAGTAGGCCCCCGCGGCCAAGCCCTGCCGTAAGCGCTGCGCCAATACCGCCGATCAACGTTAGCACCGGGGTACCAAGTAAAAGCGTTCCGACAAGGGTCACTATTATTTCAGGTGGCGCGTTAATAAATACCGCCGCGAGGGGCGATAGAATCGCGATGGGGAGTCCACTCACGCACCAATGCGCTAGAAGTTTACCTAGTACCCCCAAAAACAAAGGCCGATTGTGCAGCAACATGAGTTCCAAACTGCCGTCATCATAATCACGGTGAAATAGATTCTCCGTCGACAGCATTGCAACAAAGAGCGCGACAACCCAAACAACCCCCGGGGCTACCCGCGGAAGTGTTTCGCTGTCGGTCCCGACGGCAAAAACGAACAGCGACAGCGCAAGCACAAAGAATGCGATTGGATTAGCAGTTTCCGTCCGCCCCCGAATTGCGATCAGTAGGTCGCGGCGAAATTGAACTCCGAAATTCCCCATCACGCGTCGAGCTCAAGCACCCTGGTCTCTGGGAACCCAAGTTCCACGTGTGTGGCGCAAATACTCCCTCCGCCCATACTCCGGTGTTCAACTATGAGGGTACGTAAAAGCGCCGCCGCGTCGTCGTCAAGGGAAGTCATTGGCTCGTCCAGCAACCAGAGAGGCGAGTCAGATATGCATAATCTCGCGAGCGAAGCCCGACGAACCTGGCCCGCCGAAAGGGTACGGCATGGCGCGTCTTTGTAGCTCTCCAGACCGACACGGCGGATAGCAGTCGACAGTGCTTCGGGACTCGTATTTTTTTCGCGCAGACCCATGTACCAGCGCAAATTTTCGAGCGGGCTCAGCGATTCGTTCAGCCCGGATCGGTGGCCCAAATAGAGAAGATGCTCAGGGCGTTTTATGACACCCGCATCGACGCTGAAAAGTCCCGCCAAACATCGGAGTAGAGTCGATTTACCGCTGCCATTGGGGCCCCAAAGTTCCAGGACATCGCCGGATAGGACCGTCACGTCAAGTCGGTCGAACAGCAGCTGGCCCGCGACCGTGCAACTCAGGTCGTTTGCTTCGATCAATGGTTGATTCAAAAGAACGTCGGCTCGATGCATATACGTTAAACGCAATTATAGTGGGCAGAAGCACATTCGACATGCGTTCTGTCGCGTGGCTGAGGTGCTTCTCATGAGCCTGATTATCGTTCTATGCTACGGGTTCGTTAGGGCAACCGGTCACTCTCCGTGCCATCAACCGGAAATGCGACGTACAAACCGCTTCGAAAAGAAAAACGCTGGGCTAGATTTGATCCGTAACTCAGCGTTGACAAAACAAAAGAAACCAACCATCAAGACAAGGTCCTCCAGACAATCGGTTTTGTTGACGCGCGCGATTCGTCTGACGAACGGTATGTTGACACTCTTCGTCGCGGTATTGCTGAGCAGTTGCGGCGGTTCCGGAGCAAGCGCTGTCAGCCCGCAAACAGCCATTTCAGAAAACACGGGCTCCGCAACCGAATCGACCACCTCGTCCGAACAAGGGTGGGTTGAGGGAGAGTTTCAATCGCCCGAAAATTTTCGGTATCTCTGCGAGAATCCACGGACCGGTGACGATCCAGCGACCGGAAGCGCATACCTCGATGCTGTGGGTACGACGACGGATGAAAATAATTGGTTGCGTTCATGGAGCAACAATCTCTATCTCTGGTATCGCGAGATCGAGGATCGGAACCCCTCTGACTATACGACGCCGGAAGATTTTGACTTGATGAAAAGCTTCGAGACAACGGCGTCAGGAAATCCGAAAGATAAGTACCACTTCACCTACGATACGGAAGAGTGGCGTCAGCTTTCTCAATCAGGAATCACCGCGGGTTACGGAGCCGAGCTGGCAATTTTGTCTGCCTCCCCTCCGCGAGAGATTGTGGTCGCATTTACCGAACCAAACACCCCTGCAACGGCTATCGACGTGAATTT
Organism: uncultured Pseudomonadales bacterium; assembly: GCA_963992075.1. Classification (GTDB taxonomy): domain Bacteria; phylum Pseudomonadota; class Gammaproteobacteria; order Pseudomonadales; family Azotimanducaceae; genus UBA11889. The sequence goes on from CAXDSX010000049.1 coordinate 11,827, forward strand.
GGCGCGTGGCGCACGAATCGTCGAAGTTGACGGAGTTGACGTCGAGAGCGGGACAGACACCGCCACCCTTAATGCAGGGTTGTTTCCAGCGACAAGCGGGGAACGTCACGAATTCTTGGTCAGAGATCTCGGCGCATCCGAACCACGTACCATCAACATGGAATCCGCTTTGATCACTCAAGACCCAGTGCAAAGCGTCAAAGTTATCGCAACGGATTCAGGCGATGTGGGCTATATGTTGTTCAACGCACACTTGGCTCCGTCGGAACTCGAGCTCATCGAAGCCGTCGAGACCCTAGCGGGAGCCAATGTCGTCGATCTAGTCCTTGATCTTCGGTACAACGGTGGGGGTTATCTGGACATCGCGAACGAACTTGCTTTTATGATCGCCGGGTCGGCACAGGCGGCAGGAAAGGTATTCAGCGAGGTACAGTTCAACGATAAACATCCCTCCACTAACCCCGTCACGGGAGCCTCATTAGAACCCGAGCTGTTCCATACCTCCGCCCGAGGGTTTTCGGCATCCCAGGGGGCAGCGTTGCCAACACTCGACCTTGAACGTCTTTTCGTCCTGACTGGACCCGGTACGTGTTCGGCTAGTGAGTCCATCATCAACGGCCTGCGCGGTATCGACGTCGACGTGGTCCAAATCGGCGCGTCCACATGCGGAAAACCGTACGGTTTTTACGCGTTCGACAATTGTGGAACCACGTATTTTTCGATCCAGTTTCGTGGCTCCAACGCAAAGGGATTCGGAGACTACACGGACGGCTTTTCCCCCACCAACGAGCCGTCGTCAGGAACGCCCCTTCCAGGTTGCTTTGTTCTCGACGATTTTGATCACGCGCTTGGAGACCCCTTAGAAGGCCGACTGAATACCGCTCTCGCTTATCGCATCAATGGGGTCTGTCCAACCGCGGCAAAAGCCTCCATCGTCTTCAAGTCGGTCTCGACGTCGCACGACCACGGTGATACGAATGTCCGACGACCCTTCGTCGACACGCTCGGTTTGTTACGCCAATGAAGCCATCTCCGTGCTCGCCGTCCGCCAGACATCTAGGATCGGCGGACAGCGGCTACGGCAAATCAAGAGCTTAAGGGTGCCCTCGTCACTCGATACACCGCATTGGCAAAATCGTCTGAAACATAAATGTTGCCCTGGTGATCTTCGGCAACTTCGGCTGGCCTACCGACCACATCAC
>CAXDSX010000050.1:0-12795 GCA_963992075.1 uncultured Pseudomonadales bacterium
TTTTTCAAGCAGAAGACGGCATACGAGATCAGCCTCGGTCTCGTGGGCTCGGAGATGTGTATAAGAGACAGTTTCCAACTCCTGCTTTTAGCGGAAACCCGGGGCGAGTTGGCGGTGCGACAAACCGCACTTGAGTTGGCTTTTATCGCAACGTTGGTAATGGGGCTTCTGATTGCTTTTGCGGTCGTCAGGCTACGTGAAAGGGTCGATTTTCAGGGACGGGTCAACGAGCGGCCGTATCGGGCGTTTGCAGATGTGGTTCGCAACCCGCATGCGCGATTGCTCATTATTGTGACCTTCATTGAGAACGTTGGTTCGGCAGCTATAGGTGTGTTGACGCTCTATGTCGCGCAATATGTGGTTGGCGCTGCACTGTGGGCACCGCTCATTATCTTGTCGTACATGATCCCGTCAGCGTTTTCGGTACCGCTGTGGATCCCGCTGTCGCGTCGGTACGGGAAAGTACGACTGTGGCTTTTTTCAATGTTGCTGACAGGCGTGTCATTTGGAGGCATGTTCGTCCTGCCGTTTCTAGATACTGTCGACGTTCGGCTGATTACGATCATGGTTCTTGCGGTATTTGCCGGGCTCGCTGCGGGCTGCGGTGGCACGATTAGCACGTCCATTCAAGGCGACGTGATTGATTACGACGAGTACGTCACGGGAGAACGTAAAGAGGGGACCTACTTCGCAGCGTGGAACTTCGTGTACAAGTGTGCGATGGGCGTGATGCTGATGCTCACGGGATTTGTGCTGCAGGCCGCTGGTTTCATACCCAACGAGGTGCAGTCGATGCAGACACAAATTGCCATCGTTTCGCTATACAGCCTTTTTCCGTTGGTTTGTTATGCAATTGGGGCCATGCTTTTTCGCCGGTTTAAACTCAACGAACAAGCCTATGCAGAGATTCGGAGTGTATTGGATGCTCGCCGCGCGTCGGCGTGAGGATGCATTACCGACCGGTAAAGTTTCCTGCCCGACGCTCCGCGACGGCTCGGACACCCTCGCGATGATCTTCGGTCTGCTGAAGGCGATGTTGTTCTAGGAACTCGTGATCAGTTTGGTCTTTGACGGATTGTGCTAATCCGGCTCGCATTGTGGCTCGCACAGACAGCACCGCCAGAGGAGCATTTTCCGCAATTTCAGAAGCCAAGTTGATAGCTTCGGCACGCACACTCTGCCGATCAGTCAAGACGTCACCCAGGCCCCATGCGTGGGCTGTTTCGCCGTCGATTCGATTTCCGGTTAAGAACATGTTGTTCGCTTTTTGCTGTCCGATGAGCTTTGGCAGCGTATGCGTCAAGCCGAAGCCTGGGTGGAACCCTAGCTTGACGAAGTTCGCCGTGAATCGGGCCTCAGGGCAGACGACCCGGAAGTCGGGCACTAGCGCCAAACCAAATCCACCACCTACGGCCGCCCCTTGGATAGCCCCGATCACCGGCTTTTTGCAGGCGAAAAGATCGACAGCAGCAGAATAGAGAGGGTTGCCCTCAGCGACCTTTCGATCGGTTTGCTGTGGCTCGGTTCTGGACCTCGAAAAGTCGTTTCCAGCGCAGAAGTGTTTGCCCTCCGAGCAAAGGACAATCGCTCGGCATTCGGGATCGTCGTCGAGGTCGCGGAATGCTTGGACCAGGGCGTTGATTAGATCGACATCAAAGAAATTGTTGGGGGGGCGGCGAATTTCTGCAATAGCTACGTGACCATCTCGCGTAATTTCAGCATCGCCGTAACGGATCGGTTCAGGCATTAAAGCTCCCCCATTTGATTCGCGTTCAGGACGTTATAGTGTGACGAATGATAAGTAGAAGCAAAGGAAGGGCGATGAAGTGGCGTATTGGTGATGTCACGATCACGAGGGTGGTAGAACTTACCTCATCGACCATTGGTAACTTTATTTTGCCTCAAGCGACGGAAGATCGTATCAACGCAATCGACTGGATTGGCCCTTTCGTCAATGATGACCATCAGCTCGTGCTGTCATTCCATAGTTTGGTTGTTGAGACGGGAGACCAGGTACTCCTGGTCGATACGTGCATTGGGAATGACAAGGAGCGTACCTATCCAAAATGGAACCGGATGCAGTCGTCGTTTTTGCAGGATCTGGCTGAAGCGGGATTTGAGACCGACAGTATTGATACGGTTTTGTGTACGCACATGCACGTCGACCACGTTGGATGGAATACGCGATGGTTAGATGGGCGATGGGAAGCAACGTTTGGTAATGCCCGTTATCTGTACGCAGAAGAAGAATGGAAGCATTGGCAAAACGAAAACCAGGCCGAATATGGACCCGTGATCGACGATTCGGTGCGACCCATTTTTGATGCGGGTTTAGCCGACTTGGTATCAAGTGATCACGGAGTCACGTCGGACGTGCGCCTTGAGTCGACCCCTGGCCACACACCGGGCCATGTCAGTGTGCACGTCACGTCACGGGGCGAAGAGGCGGTCATTACGGGAGATATGATCCACCATCCGTGTCAAATAGCTCACCCAGAATGGTCGACGACGGCGGATGTTGATCCGGACCTTAGCGCGGTAACGCGCACTCGATTCCTTGACTCGTATGCAGACCGCCCCGTCCTTGTCATTGGGACTCACTTTGCTGGTCCGACGGCTGGAAAGCTGGTTCGCGATGGTGATTCTTACCGACTCGATTACTGAATAGGTCAGTCGTCTCGGTATTGAGCCCGAGCAGGACAGCCTCCGTGTTAGACTCCACGGTCGCCCGCTGACCTAAGATTATTCTGGCTTCTCGGGATATTTATACCGCGCTTAAGCAGACCGATTTCCGCTGGTTATGGCTCGGTAGCCTGGGTTCCTCGTTCGCAATGAACATGCAGCAGGTCGCGCGAGGTTGGTTCGTCTACGAATTAACCTCCTCCGCCGTCGACCTTGGATGGGTCACCATGTCCTTCATGATTCCCCAAGTCATATTTTCTTTATGGGGTGGGGTGCTTGCAGACCGAGTTTCGAAGAAGTCAGTGCTCGTCGTCGCTCAGTCCTTGAACGCCGTTGCAACGCTTGTGATGGCTTTCATCATCCTGATGGGGAACGTCGATTTCTGGGATTTCATCGTGTTTGGTCTCTTTAATGGCATCGTGTTAGCGCTATCGTTTCCAGCGCGCAACGCCTTTGTTCCTGAACTTGTCGATGAACAATTGATCTTCACCGCCATGGCGCTTAACACCGCCGGCATGAATTTTGCGCGAATCTTGGCACCGGCGTTTGCAGGGTTCCTGATCGCGTGGATTGCCGCGGGGGACACCACGAGCGCCTTTGGTGTCGGTGTCGTTTACATGGTCATCGGAGGTTTGTATTTCCTATCGGCCGTCACGATGTTGCTTGTTTCCAAAAGCGGTCGGGCGGGTTCGCGCGCCACGCGAAAACACCCATTCATCGAAATTCTTGATGGCCTCAACTACGTTCGTGCGCATCCGGCCATACTCGCGCTGATCCTACTTTCGATCGTGCCATTCATGTTCGGTATGCCGCTTAATACGCTATTGCCGGCATTTAACGAAGACGTTTTGCTCGGCGGTCCAGACGACTTGGGATTGCTACTTTCGGCGATGGGCATGGGTGCAATTCTCGGTTCATTGATGTTGGCCGCTTCAGGGGACCTCAAGCACAAGGGTACGTGGCTTGTCGTTAGTTGCTTTGGCTGGGGGGTTGCGACAGTGCTATTCGGCATGGCACCTAATTTGTGGACAGCGGTCGCTGTACTCGCTTTGGTCGGCTGGTTGTCGTCCTGGAATATGTCGCTAAATCGCGGCTTGTTGCAGGTTCAAGTTGAGCGGCGTATGCGCGGCCGGATCATGAGCATCGATATGATGTCGCACGGGCTGATGCCGCTTGGCGTTCTACCCGTGAGCATGATTGCAGACGCGTATGATATTTCGACGTCGCTCATCGTAAGTGGGGTGGTCTTCATCATCCTGATAGGAGTTATGGTGCTCGTCTCAACGCCTGTCAGAAAACTCGATTCAATGCTGTTGGATGCTCGTCGCGTGAACCAATAAAGCGACGTCTGTCGGCAGTGGCATTAGGACCGTGAGCGTGAGGATTCGATAATGTCGCTAAGAACGGGCCGAATTTGATCGAGGAACAGCGTAGGGTTTTCACTCATGGGGAAGTGGCCGAGACCGCCGAGGGTTCTGTAGCGGGCACCGGGTATCATCGAAGCGAGCTCTTCGCCTGCCTCAGGCGTGCCGCTCCAATCGTATTCGCCGTTGAGAATGTCGACAGAGCAAAGCTCTGTATTGATCGTGCGAGCTGTATTTCGCACGTCATGGTCGATCGAGTAGTAGAAGAGATCGCCCTTGAACACGGGGGGCGCACCTTGGCTATATACCCAACTCGTTTCGTGGCGTAACGCTTTGGGACTTGTAGGAGCCATCATCCCGTACATTAAGTGAGCCTTATAGTCGTTGCCAATTTTGGGATGGTAAAACTCGTCCACAAAGCCCCCGGGTGTATGCGCGGAAGCTTCGAGACCCACGACGGCCCGGAATTCGTTTGGGTGGTAAAGAGCAAGATCAATGGCCAGATGCCCTCCTATGGAACTGCCCATATAGACGGGACGCTCAAGTTCAAGGGCATGCGCGAGCGAGATGGGAACTTGCATCAAGAATTCTTTCTCAAGGCGGTATTCTTTTTCCCACCAGTTTGTATCAACCGGTGGCACGGATTTTCCATGGAAGGGGAGATCGTAGGCAATAAGCCGAAACTTGGTCTGTAGATCGTCATCTTCCAGGATGTGCCTCCATTGCCGCCCGTCTGCACCCGCCGTGTGCTGCAGCAACAAGCCGATCTCACCACGACCTGCTTCCTCGAAATAGATGCGGTACTCCACGCCTTCGATGGTGAGATAGGTGTAACGCCCGGTCGCTGAATCAAACTTTGGCATTGCGCACCTCTCGGAAGATTTCAATTAAGCGTCGGATGGCTGGGTAATAGGCACAATAGTTGTCCCGGTCCCCCGTGATTTCGAAACCGTGGTGGATCGAAGCAGGGTACAGATCTTGGTAAAAAGGTTTTGGCACGTCCTGTAAAAGCTCTTCCCAATCTCGTTGCGATGCAGAAATGGCGAGGTCAGTCGGTCCGCCGCCGTGCCACTCGTGGATCTCGCTTACCTTGCCGCTTTCGATATCGATGCGTTTTCTCTGATCACCGATGCCGATCCTCAGCGAAGAATTCCACATTCGGGCATGGATGCAGAATTCGCCGTCTGCGTTAGCCTTTGTCTTCACGTCGTTCCAGTCGAGCATCTTGTGACTCCCCTTTTCGTCACGTAGGGTACCCGATTTGCTGGTCGGGACGCGTTCGATGTCGTTGCGCATAGGTTTGGTTGCCGATACGCATGTACCTGAGGCTTGCCGGACACTTTGGCCCCAGGTATTTCAAGCGTTTGAGGGTGTCGATTACATCTTCCACGGTGGCGATGTTCACGACCTCGCGTTATTGAGCGAATTCGAAAAGATTGCCCCTATCTATTGCGCGCGTGGTAACGGTGAAGACGGTTCCGGCGGACGTCCGATTCAGCCAGAGGACGATAGGGTTCGGTATGCGTGGACGCTGGAGATGGAGGACCTAGTTATAGGGCTTACGCATTACATTCCAGCGGATGAACGTCCACCGGACCATACAGTGGCACGCTGGTGTGAGCGTTATTTCCCCGAAAAAACACCTGACGTGATTGTTTTTGGCGATACCCACACGGAGTTGATTCGGGAGGTTGGTGGCATCCTGTGCGTAAACCCTGGCTCGCCGACATACCCGCATAATTACGACACACAATTCGGGACATTGGGCTTTTTGGAGTTAGACGCTGGAAAAGCTAACGCGTCGGTTTGGTTAATTAACGAGAAGGGTATCGAACCCTACAACTGGGACGATCCTCCCAAGTGGAAGTTGTAACCGAACCAAAACGATTAATCTTTGGATAAGCCGAGAAAGCGTTGGGCCAACTCAGTGTGGACCTGGCCCAACGTGCGGTTTCGGTATGGAGCTGAACGCCTTCCTCGCCGGTTCACTCCATTGCTTCTTAGAGCGCCCCGGCGCTGAGTCTTCCGCTAGTCATGTTTGGTGGTTAGCTCTGATCAGACGTCGAATCCACGCATTGGATTGATCGATGGCCAGCTGTCCTTGGTGGCTAGGATTGCTTCGCCGACCTCGTCAACATCCCACGGCCCTTCGGCTTCATCCTTCTGCGCAATCGGCATTAAATTCCACGCAAGCATGGATACCCGATTTCCCGAGACCAGCCATGTTCGACCGGTGACTTCCTTCGCATCGTCGGAACAAAGCCAGACGACGGCTGGTGACACTCGGTCTGGCGGTATCTGATCCTTGACGGCGTCGGGCATGATGTCGTCGGTCAATCGTGACAGCGCAGTTGGAGCCAGAATGTTGACGTTTATTCCGTACTTCATTCCTTCAAGGTAAAGGCACCTCGCCATACCCGCGATCCCAGCTTTGGCGGCTCCGTAATTGGTCTGACCAAAGTTCCCTAACAATCCTGATGTGGAACTGGTGACGACGATACGGCCGCCCTCACCTTGCTCGAGCATTTGGTCGTAGGCGGCTTTAGTCGTTAGGTACGTTCCTTTGAGATGAACGTTGACAACGATGTCCCACATATCGTCATCCATGTTTTTGAAGCTCTTGTCACGGAGAATCCCGGCATTGGCGATCAGGATGTCGAGCTTGCCAAAATTATCAACACCCGCTTTGACCATGTTTCGTGCGTCTTCGGCGACCGAAACATTACCGTAATCGGCAACCGCTTCGCCGCCAGCGTCTTTAATTTCCTGCACCACGGTATCAGCCATGTTCGTGCCAGAACCGCTGCCATCTCGAGCGCCACCCAGATCGTTGACGACGACCGCTGCGCCCTCACTCGCAAGAAGAAGTGCGTGAGTCCGACCGAGACCTCCGCCTGCACCGGTTACCAGCGCAACCTTTCCATCCAACATACCCATGTCGTCCTCCGTTAGAATCGTTATTCGTATCGCGTGGTTGGTACGTTTATTCAACCCGCGGTTCAGTGAAAGGTAAGGTGGGAGGCGTTTTGGATCAACTATTTGATTTTACGGACAAGGTCGTTCTGGTGACGGGCGGCAGTCGAGGTTTGGGTCGGGCGATGGTTCTCGCGTTTGCCGAACGCGGGGCCGATGCCGTTATCACCAGTCGGAAACAAGATAATTGCGAACGTGTAGCAGAAGAGGTGCGCGCGATGGGGCGGCAAGCGCTCCCGCATGCGTGTCATGTCGGTCATTGGGAAGAGGTTGACGCGTTGGTCGATGCGGCTTACCAACGTTTTGGCAAAGTCGACGTGTTGGTGAATAACGCCGGGATGTCACCGCTTTACCCGAACCTATCGGCGGTGACCGAAGAACTTTTCGATAAAGTGGTAGGTGTCAACCTCAAAGGGCCGTACCGTTTATCGGCGTTGATTGGAGAGCGCATGGCGGCGGGTGATGGTGGAGCGATCATCAACGTAAGCAGTAACGCCGCAGTACAACCCACACCGACTTCGGAACCCTATGGTGCTTGCAAAGCGGGCATTAATTCGCTGACGCTCTCGCTCGCTCATGCTTTTGGTCCCCGTGTTCGTGTCAACTGTATTCAGCCGGGCCCGTTTCTAACGGATATATCGAAGGCTTGGGATATGGATGCGTTCAATAAACGTGCCAAGACCAGTATCGCGTTACAACGAGGCGGTGAAGCCGACGAGGTTGTGGGTGCGGCCCTCTACTTGGCGGGACCTACGGGTAGTTATACGACGGGTGCCGTGATTGCTATTGACGGTGGTAGTAGGAGCTAGACCTAACGGGTTCACGAGGAATTGCTACGTAATTGCCTCGACGACTTTGTCGGCTAAGTTGCAGCCGGTCATTTCTTCATAGGTAGCAAGCCAACCTGGGTTTGCGATATTGACGTCGAGCACATACGGGTACGCCATGTCGATGGCGGCGAACCGAACGCCTTGGTTGTTCAGCCAGTGGATGCACGTTGTCACCAGTTTGGTTTCCGCGGGGCTCGCCTCGACGACGGTGGGTGCAGAGCCCGCGGTTAGGGTACTTCGCTGGTCGACATGATGCTTGCCGTAGACACCGATCAAGTGAGACCCAGCAATAAGAAAACGCTTTTCATCCGTTGTGTCGACCTGTTGTTGCAGCATGGCGAATCCGGATCGCGTCAGGTGCTCAAGGATAGAGCGACGGTTTCGGTCATTCTTAGAGAGGGAGAATACGTCGCGACCAAAACTGCCAGCGGTCGGTTTTGCTATCCAGGAACCCCCACCTTCGATCGGACCCAGAAGCGTTGGAACATGGGCACTGACGATTGTTCGGGGGTGGTGTTGACCCAGACCTCCGAGAATGAGGTGGGGCTTGCCGTGCAGGTAGATGAGCGCGTCGATGTTGTTGACGAATCGCGATTGATCCAGGGTGCGGAGAAGTTGCATACGGTCGAGGAATGTTGCCTGGTCGCCGAATCCCACGACCCAGATCCGATCGAATCGGTCGAAGACATGTCGAACGCCGGCTCGGTCGCTTCCGGTGAGCTGGTTGTCGATGACTTCCAAGCTCGCCTGATCGATGTGATCGACCGACCAGCCTTGGCCGGCGAATTCGTTAGCTAACCGCTCTTGATTGTCGTTAAGACGCTTTCCGCCGAATGTGGCAACAAAACAGATTCTCATGAACTCTAGCGCTGTCCTTGTGATGAAGCGTCATTGTTACTGGCTAGTGGCGAGGCAGTAAACGCACACACGGCCTGCTGACGAGTATTGCTCATGTATGATGGGATCATGCTAGAGGATTACACGATGGAGGTTTCATCGGTACCCGTGCACACGGTCACGGCTCTCGATGATGCCGAGAAGGAGGCCCTGCGCGAGGAAATTCGATCGCTGCTTGAGGAAGAGAATGCTGTCCTCGTCGCACACTTTTATGTCGATGGCGATATTCAAGACCTCGCTGAGGAAACCGGTGGTTGCGTCGCGGATTCACTTGAAATGGCGCGGTTCGGTCGTGATCATCCGGCGCCAACTTTGGTCGTGGCCGGCGTTCGCTTCATGGGTGAAACCGCGAAGATTCTAGCACCGCAAAAACGCGTTCTGATGCCAAGCTTGAAGGCGGAATGCTCGTTGGATATTGGCTGCCCGCCGGATGAATTCGAGGCCTTTGTGGCGGATCATCCGGACCGAACCGTGGTTGTGTATGCGAATACATCGGCGCGGGTCAAAGCCCTTTCTGATTGGGTCGTGACCTCCAGCGTAGGACTACGAATAGTCGAGCATCTCGCCGCGAAAGACGAAAAAATCCTTTGGGCGCCCGACCAGCACCTAGGCGCCTACATCCAAGCTAAAACCGGCGCTGATATGTTGCTGTGGCGCGGAGCTTGTGTTGTGCACGAAGAGTTCAAGGCAACGGCATTGGCTGACATCAGGCGCGTATACCCGAACGCCGGCATTCTGGTACATCCAGAAGCACCGGCCGCGGTCGCCGCGATGGCGGATTGTGTTGGTTCGACGAGTCAGATTCTGAAAGCTGCCGGCGACCTACCCCACGACACGTTTATTGTCGCTACAGATCGGGGATTGTTCCATAAGATGCGAAAAGCGAATCCGCAGAAACGCTTTATCGAAGCGCCTACCGCGGGCGAAGGTGCGACGTGTCGCAGTTGTGCGCATTGCCCGTGGATGGCAATGAACGAATTGCGTGAATTACGCGACGCGCTTCGCGACGGTAGTAACGAAATTCTTGTGGACGTTGAAACCGCGGAGCGCGCGATGATCCCGCTACAACGAATGCTGGATTTTCCCACTACCTAAATTACGAAAGCTAGTTGCTCAGGTTTCGCGGGCGGCCTCCGCTTGGGTTCTGAGATCCAGAAGCCGTTGCTCAAGACTGGCTATCAGGCGTTGACTGGGTTTGGTAACAAGACTGAGTGCGTATTGTAAGTGTTGGATCGCATTCTGGTAGTCACCGTTCAACGCAAAGAATTCGGCTCTTGCCCGATGGACACCGACGATATCTCCTGCAAGCCCTGCAGTTTCCGCGAGGTCGTACCAGACGTCGACGTCGTCTTCGTTGATAGTTGCTTGTCGCCAGAGAACGTCCTTGGCGTCGTTGTGGCGTGCGCTGGCGTTGAGGGCACGAGCGTAAAGAATGGCAAAGGGTTGGTTGTCGGGGTTGATAACCAGGCGATGCGCGAGCAAGTCCAAGGCTTCTTGGGTTTTATCGGCGTTGATAAGAAGTTCGGCGAATGTTGCGCAAAGGAGGATGCTGCCGGGGTCCTCTTGGTGGAGTGTTCGGGCGAGGTCTACGGCTTCGTCGTGGATTCCGGCACGGTCATTGGCGAGCGCGAGAGCGTACTGATTAACGGTGTCGTCGTCGGTAAGGTTCTTCGCTTCGTCGAGCGCTTTAGTCCCGTTTTCGGCGAAATGCATTCGTACCCGAGCGCGCATGAACTGGTATTCACGGGAACTCGAGACGGGAACTTTTTCGTAGCCGGCTGATTGATTACGAGCGTCTGTAATTCGTTTTTCGGTGACTGGGTGTGTCAACAAAAATTCGGGCGGTCGCTCGGTGAAGCGGTATGCGCGTTGCATGCGCGTGAATATTCGCGCCGATGCGTCGGTATCGAGACCTGCACGCCAAAGCGTTGTGAGTCCGATGCGGTCGGCTTCTTGCTCTCGACCGCGGCTGTATCGGAGTTGCTGACTTTGTGCAATGGCTTGAGCGCCGCTAATTGCTGCCAAACCTGCTTCGGATGACCCAGTCGCCATGATGGCGGCGCCGGCAAGAAAGCCAATGAGGGTTGGTAATGTCATCCGCTGCTGGGCTTCTACATTTCGCGCAAAATGCCGCTGACTAAGATGGGCCAGCTCGTGTGCGAGCACCGACGAATATTCGTGTACGTCCATGGCGTGTAGAAATAAACCCAAATTGATCCCGACGATCCCGCCCGGTGCAGCGAATGCGTTGATCTGCTCGGCGTCGATTAGTACGGGATAAAGTAAAACTTGTTTGAGCTGCGAGTGCGTTGCGAGTTCGTAGAGTTGGAGTTTGGTGTAGTACTTGAGAATAGGGTCGTCAACGGTGGGGATCTGTGACCTGAGTTGCTTTAAAAATTGTTGGCCTAACCGGCGCTCCATTTCGGGCGAAATGATGGCGGAGGAGGTATCGCCAAGTTCGGGTAATTCGCTGGGAGGAGCTGCGAAGACGGAGGTTCCTAGAGCGATTCCGCTGACTAGAGCGAGAAACGTTTTCATGCCGAGAATCATACAACGAATGGTTTCAGACGTTGTTTAAACCGCCGCGTTCTAGGTGGTTTGCGCCGGTGTGCGATACTTCGTCGCTATGTCTGACGACGTACCATTAATCCTTGACGTCAAGGGTCTTAACTGCCCAATGCCACTGCTGAAGGCCAAGAAAGCGTTGAATGAGCTTTCAGCAGGTTCGCTTTTGCGCGTGTTTGCGACCGATCCGGGCTCGGTGAAGGATTTCCGCGTTTTCTCCGAGCAAAGTGGTCACAAGCTCCTAGAATCAAGTGATGACAACGGGACCTTTAGCTACCTCCTTGAGAAAAGAGCCGACCGATGAAATTTGTCGACGTCATTAGTGGTTGGATCAATCGCCACTTTTCCAACGAAGAAGCGATCTATCTGGTGCTGTTCATCGGCTTTATCTTTGTTTTGTTGGCCTTTTTGGGGACCTATCTTGCGCCCGTAATCACGGGTCTTATTGTCGCTTTTCTGATTCAGGGCATCGTCGTTCGTTTGGTTGCCTGGGGATTACCCGAAGTGCTCGCGATTGGCGTCGTGACGGTACTGTTTCTCGGCGCTTTAGTGGCGCTGTTTGTAGGGGTTTTGCCGTTGGTATGGCAACAGATGAACCAGACCGTCGACGCGATGCCTGGTGTCATCGATCGCATTGCCGAACTTTTCGCGGACCTGTCGGCCACCTACCCGGCGCTCTTTTCCCAGGACACGGTGAGCGCTTGGCTTTCGTCGGCAAACGAGCAATTAACGGAATTGGGAGGCGTCTTCTTGCAAGCCCTAGTGGGCCAACTGCCCAACGCTTTTGGGCTCGTCATCTTCCTTTTGTTGGTGCCGATTTCGGTCTTTTTCTTCCTCAAAGATCGGGATCTGTTGGTGGGATGGTTTGAAGGGTTGTTGCCGGCAAATCGACCGTTATTGGAGAGGGTTGGCGCAGAAATGACGGAGCAAATAGGCAACTACGTTCGCGGTAAAGCGGTTGAAATTCTCATTGTCGGCATTGCGACCTACGTTCTCTTTGTTTGGCTCGGCCTTAACTATGCAGCTCTTCTTGGTCTGCTCGTTGGAATCTCCGTCTTGGTTCCCTTCGTTGGAGCCGCCGTTGTCACGTTACCGGTGGTTGCGGTTGCGCTACTGCAGTTTGGCTGGTCGGCTAACTTTTTTTGGATCGTTATTGCCTACCTTGCAGTTCAAGCCGTTGACGGCATGATCCTGGTACCCAAGCTATTTTCTGTGGCGGTGAATCTCCATCCCATCACGATCATTGTCGCGGTGTTGGCGTTTGGCGGCGTTTGGGGATTTTGGGGCGTGTTTTTCGCGATCCCATTGGCGACGTTGGTCAAGGCCATCTACGTCGCGTGGCCCCGCCATGCCGACGTAGCGAGCTAATTCGGTACTGTCTTGTGAACCCCCCTGAGCGCCTTTACCATACCGCCCTTGTCGAATAGGTGGTTGGCTGTCTCTTATACACATCTGACGCTGCCGACGAATAGAGAGGTGTAGCT
>CAXDSX010000051.1:0-12759 GCA_963992075.1 uncultured Pseudomonadales bacterium
ATGATACGGCGACCACCGAGATCTACACCTCTCTATTCGTCGGCAGCGTCAGATGTGTATAAGAGACAGACTCACAAACAGGTTTATATCTATGGGGGACTCGATCGAAATCCAACGGTATTGAATCGAAGTTTTGGTATGGCCTGGGGGCTTGGGGGTTGGTTGTTACCGTACTTCTTGCAGCGGGTTGGAGACGAAGAAGCGGAGTCGCTACGGCAGCGGGTGGCAGCCGAAATAACGAGTACGTTTGCCAGTTCGTATACCGAAATCGTGTCGTTAGAGGAAGCGATATCACCGGAAGCTGTTGCTCGATACGGGTTGCAGGCTACGGGTGAGAAATTCTTGATCAATCCCAATAAAAATCTCGATGGATAAGCGTTCTGCCGAGAAACCAAGCAAATTTGTAAGAGGAGTCCCTAATGAAAATCGCGTTGCCTCGTAGTCCATACAATCGTGTCGATCTATTTGAGGCGGCAGGCTTTGAGGTGGTTGAGGGCTCGACACGGAATGTCGAGGAAATGATCGATTTATTGGGAGACGCCGATGGCGCCCAGGTTGGTACGTTGCCGCTAACGTCGCGCGAGGTCCTCGAATCGTGTCCGAAACTCAAGGTTGTAAGTCGTATGGGCGTGGGCGTGGATTCGATAGATCTCGAGGCAGCGACGGAGCTCGGTGTTCTCGCCTGTAACGTACCCGGCGTGAATACCACTGAAGTGGCGGATCACGCGGTCGCCATGCTGCTTGGACTCACCCGTCGGCTTGTTGACGCCAGTAACACGACGCGCGCAGGTCAATGGAGTGAGAATCGAAAACTCACTGGCGAGTACCAGCGTTCGGTCCGGAGAATCGCTGGGCACACGGTCGGCATTATCGGTTTCGGTAATATCGGCAGAGCTTTTGCGACTCGCATTCGCGGCTTTGGACCGGCCTCAATCGTCGCTTACGACCCGTATGTGGCGCAATCCACTGCAGATCTGTACGGCGTTCGTGTAGTCGATTTCGGTGAGCTTCTAAGTACGGCAGATTTCATTACGATTCACTGTTCGTCAACGGAAGAGACGCGACACATGATTGATTCGAACGCGCTCGGCCAGATGAAATCCACGGCCTTGTTGGTTAATACGTCGAGAGGGCCCGTCGTCAACGGAAGCGCGTTAGCGACCGCGCTTAGCGCGGGACAAATCGAAGCGGCTGCATTGGACGTGACGGAGGTAGAGCCGATCGATGCACAAGATCCACTTCTCGGTTTGCCAAACATGATGGTGACCCCGCATATCGCTGGTTTTTCCCCGACTTTTCTTGAGGAATGTCCGATCATGCAAGCTGAGAACATCATTCGAGTACTGACGGGTCATCCACCCCATGGACTTGCCAACCCCGAGGTGATCAAAACAATTGCGGTGATGAGATCTACGGATCCTGGACGTTGGGATGGCGTGCCAGAATTCTCCACGGCATTGGCGGTATGACCATGGGAAAAGTTGCGATCATCACCGGGGCCGGCACTGGAATTGGCAAATACACCGCCTTGGCGTTGCTCGACGAAGGCTATTCGGTGACCTTGGCAGGACGCCGAGGCGAACTGCTCGAGGCCGTTGTGGATGAGTCCGGTGCGAAAGACAAGATCATCGCGGTACCTACAGATGTAGGAGATCCTCGAGCGGTCGAACACCTTTTCGAGACCACACGCTCGACCTTTGGACGACTGGATTTATTGTTCAACAACGCGGGTTCGGGCGCACCGGCGATTCCATTGGAGGAGCTCACGCTGGAACAATGGCAGCGAGTTGTTAGCGTTAATTTGACGGGTGCCTTTTTGTGCACACAGGCCGCGTTTCGAATGATGAAGGCTCAAAGTCCGAAGGGCGGTCGCATCATTAACAACGGCTCGATATCGGCGCACACACCAAGACCCAACTCAGCGCCGTACACGTCGACCAAACACGCAATTACCGGGTTGACAAAATCTACGGCGTTGGACGGCCGCGACCACGATATCGTCTGTGGCCAGATCGATATTGGTAACGCGCTCACGGACATGACGGCTCGGATGGGTCAAGGGGTAATGCAGGCTGATGGAACGAGGAAACCTGAACCAACCATGGACGTCGATAGCGTCGTGAGGGCTGTTGTTTACATGGACAGTTTGCCTTTAGATGCGAGCGTACAGTCGATTACGGTTCTTGCTTCCAAGATGCCGTTTGTAGGTCGCGGATAGAGTGGTCAGCCATTTTTCATCAGACGTTGTTTCTGTCGTTGCCAGTCGCGTTCTTTTTCGGTCGATCGTTTGTCGTGCTGTTTCTTACCTTTTCCGAGCGCTACCTCGCACTTAACGCGGGGCCCTTTCCAGTAAAGGGCCGTTGCAACGCAGGTGCTTCCTTTGGCCTGTGTTGCCCGAAAAATTTCCGCAATTTCTTTGGCGTTGAGGAGTAGTTTTCTTGTTCGCTGAGGATCTGGGGATACATGCGTTGACGCACTCGAGAGCGGACTGATCTGCGATCCGAGCAGCCAGGCTTCCCCGTCACGAACTAAAACGTAGCTATCGGAAAGCTGGGCTTGATTGGCACGAATACTTTTCACCTCCCAACCCTCAAGCACCACGCCAGCTTCAAAAGTTTTTTCTAGCTGGTAATCAAATTTAGCCCGTCGATTGAGGGCTATCGTGTTTGAACCTCCCCGTTTTGCGTTCTTGGCCATGGCTAGATTATAGGTGAGCTCGGTGAGCGCTACGAAATAGCAGATTGGATTGCTAACTGGCAACTAAGTGTATGGCAAGACAGAATACAAGTTGCCCGTTAACCAAGAGATATTTACGTGACCCCAGACGAATCCACGCACGGCATGTGGTCGAGCCGATGGCTGTTTGTGTTAGCGGCCGCTGGATCCGCAGTTGGTCTGGGTAATATCTGGAAGTTTCCGTACATTGCAGGTGAAAACGGCGGTGGTGTTTTCGTGGTGGCGTATCTTTTCTGCGTCGCGCTTGTTGGCATTCCGGTCATGGTGGCTGAGGTGCTTATTGGTCGTCAGGGTCGCCAAAGTCCGATCAACTCGATGCGATTGCTGGTGCAACAAAGCGAGGGTTCGAAAGCCTGGTCCCTCATCGGCTGGGCTGGTGTTGCCGCGGGGTTCCTCATTCTTTCGTTCTATTCGGTGATTGCCGGATGGGGTCTTTATTACATTGGTGAACTTGCCAGTGGTGGGTTTACCGGAGTAGATGGAAATACAGCGACGCAAGCTTTGGCAGCATTGCACAGCAATCCCATTCTCATGGCCGTCTTCCACACGGTCTTCATGGGAATCACGATCTTCATCGTTGCCCGGGGAGTTGTGAGCGGTCTTGAACGTGCCATTCGGTGGCTGATGCCTTTGTTGTTTGTTTTGTTGATCGTGTTGTTGGGCTATGGCATGGCGTCAGGCGGTTTTGCTGAGGGCTTTGACTTTATGTTTGCGCTGAGATGGGATGCGTTGTCGTTTGACGGCCTGCTGGTCGCGCTTGGCCATGCCGCTTTTACCTTGAGTATTGGAATGGGTGCAATCATGGCATACGGTGCTTATGTTCCAAGCTCAGTCTCGATTACCCGAACCGTGATGACCATCGCGATGTTAGACACGTTGGTCGCTTTGATAGCGGGCCTCGCTATTTTTTCGATTGTCTTTGCGAATGGATTGGAGCCAGGAAGTGGTCCAGGACTTATGTTTGTGACGGTCCCGCTTGCGTTCGGACAAATGCCGCTTGGAGCGCTGTTCGGTGGCATTTTCTTCATTCTGGTCAGTTTTGCCGCGATTACATCGGCGATTTCCCTGACGGAACCCGCCATCGCGTTTCTCGTCGAGGAATACGACGCGTCTCGGTCCCGGGTAGCGGTAGGCCTTGGCATCGCATGCTGGTTGCTGGGGTTGGCGTCGGTGTTTTCGTTCAACATCTGGTCGGACGTTTATGTTGTCGGCGAAAAAACCGTGTTTGATTCGATCGACTACCTCACTGCGAATATCATGTTGCCGCTGGGAGCTCTCTTTATTGCCCTTTTCGCTGGCTACGTTCTTCCTAGAGTCACCGTCATGTCGCAGTTGGGCATTACGTCTGAATCTGCCATGGCAATATGGACGGTTGCCTTGAGGGTGGTAGCCCCGTTAGGGATTTTAGCGGTGTTTCTCTACACGATCTGGCCATCCGGTTAATTTCTAACGCACCCGGTGAAGACTATTGAACGTAGTGTTTTACTGCCGTATAGCGCGACGTCCTTGCGCGCGCTCGTTAATGATGTTGATCGATACAGCGAGTTTGTCCCGGGATGTAAAAGTTCCAGAGTGATTGATGAGGGCGGCGATTTTATGATCGCGCGGCTCGAGGTTTCGGGGCGGGGAGTTACCGAAACTTTAGTGACGCGTAACGATCTAAGTGAAAGAGGCATCATCGGCCTTTCCTTGGTGAGCGGACCCTTCGAAAGCTTCAACGGACGGTGGAGCTTTAGCGATTTGGGTGTGGGCTGCCGCGTGGGTCTAGAAATATCGTTCCGCACCAAAAACGCAATCATTGATCGTCTGTTGGGACCATTCGTCCCGAAGATCGTTGATGGTTTAGTCGATGCTTTTTCTAGACGCGCCCGGGACGTTTTAGTCGAGGAATCTTCAGATTAAGTAGAATCCGCTTCCTCCAACAAAGCGTCGGGACGATGGACTGGCTGGTCCGCTTGCCTCAAGCGCTCATGACCCCGAGAACGGGCGTTATTGGTTGTCTTCCTCGGCGTCGCTGGACTTTGCAGACGAGGGTGCCATGTCACCCTCGAAGTGGGTCAAGAGGTCGTTTTCAAAAAATAGCGACATGCGCGTTGTTTCATTGAATTGACCCGGCACTTCGAGAGTAAAGACGTAGTCCCAGCGATTGGGATCGAAAGTGTTAGCTAATACTGGCCGGCCCATAATGTAGGCCACCTGAGCCTGGGTCATGCCTGGTTTCAGTTGGTCGATCATCGACTGGTTGAGAATGTTCCCTTGTTGAACAGCGACTTTGTGGACGCGCGGCATTGAAATTGAACAACCGACAATCGCGGTAACGAACAAGAGCCAAGAAATGCGTTTCAGAACCATGTCGATGAGGTGTGTTGACGATTCAGCGCGAACGTTAAAGCATCAAGGGGGGAGGTTAAAGGCCGATTATGCGTATTTTGGCTGGAGTAACTTAATAAGCCAGACGCTTTAGGTATGCGTGTCGGCAAGTAATGTTCTCGCAAAATCTCTTGTGTCGTCGGTAATTGTTCGACCACCCAACATGCGGGCGAGCTCGTCAACACGTCCGTCGTCAGAGAGCTTTTCGACCGACGTGTCTTGATGCTTCATTTTGTCGACCTTCATATGGACACTAGCTAAAGCGGCGACCTGGGGAGCGTGCGTTATACAAACGACCTGTGTGTGTGAGGCGAGTTTTTGAAGCATCCTGCCGACGACGTCGGCGGTCGTGCCACCGACCCCAATGTCGGCTTCGTCAAGTATCAGACACGGCAGCATCGAACGTTCGGCCGCCACCACTTGAATCGCCAAACTGATACGTGCCAGCTCGCCGCCCGACGCAATATCCTGAAGCCGACCGGGTGGGTTTGGGTGATTGGTTGCAATCAAATATTCGACAGTTTCGAGCCCGGTATCGGACTCTGCTTCGTAAAAGACGAGTGTTAATCGGACTCCAGGCAAACTGAGTCTGGCGAGGGTGCTGCATACGTCCCGCTCGAATTCGACCGCGTGTTTCTTGCGGGCTGAGGAAAGTTTCGCTGCTTCTTGTCGAAAAAGGGTTTCGTGCTGTTCCACCTCTTGGGTGAGCGTATTCAATTGTTGTTGGTCGATTGACATCGAAGCGAGCTCGTCCTCCAACTCCCTTTGATGACGTACTAATTCGTTCGCTTTAACTCGATGTTTGCGCGAGACATCGTGTATCGCGGTGAGACGCTGTTCTAGCTCGGTGAGTCCTTGATCGTCGATTTCGAGCGTTTCTGCGTACTCACGTAGCTCGCTCTCTGCCTCGAGAAGCTGGATTTCCGATGAATTAAGGAGTTCACGCGCGGTCGTGAGCGCGCTGTGGTCATCTCTAATTTCCTGCAAATCGCGGTTCCACTGAACGGTTTCGGGCAGTAGGCGATCTCGGATGGATTGGTCAATCTTCTCAATCGTTGATCTAATCTCTTTGGCCTGCGTGAGACGCTTATAGGTTGTATCAAGGTTTTCGACTTCACCTTCGTCGAGGCTAAGAGACTTGAGTTCCGCGACTTGGTATTGAAGTAAGTCGGATCGCTCCGTTCTTGCCTGCGCGTCCAACTGCAGGTCTTCCAGTTCTGCCTTGGCGGTACGCCACAGTGAAAAGGCATTGGCAACGGTTTCGCGAATCTCATTATTGGCGCTGTAGTCGTCAAGCCAAGCGAGTTGCGTTCGACTGTCAAGAAGCCGCTGGTGCTCATGCTGGCCGTGTATATCGATCAAGGGAGAACAGAATTCCGCTAAGACATTCAAATTCACGGGCGACGTGTTGATATACGCCTGCGAACGACCGTCCGTTCGTACCACGCGTCGGACAATACAGCGCTGGGGCGTGTTGGTGTCGGCGAGATCGAGTTGCTCAAGATAGGATCGCGCGGCTTCGTTGTCGCCGATGGAAAATTCTGCACTGACTTCGCAGCGATTAGCGCCGGCTCGAATGTCGCGCTTCGTTGATCGCGCTCCCAAGACTAAGCCCAGGGCCCCGAGGAGGATCGATTTGCCAGCACCAGACTCGCCCGTCAACACCGTCATGCCCGGACTGAAGGCGATCTCGAGGTTTTCGACAAGGACAAAGTTACAGATGTTGAGTTGCGTCAGCACGTAGCAATGACCGGTTTCTACTGTGCTAGAGTAGCCGACGTTTCGCAGGATTTACATTAATCCCCGTAGTCATGACGCGCGTAGAAAAATATCAACGATCGAAAGATGGAGTCCGGGATAACTTCGCGATCGCGGATCGCGAGCAGCACCTGTTCAAACTTCTGGTCGAAGAGTATCTGGAGCAAGGCACGCCTGTTGGTTCGAAGACGTTGTCTGAAACAACTGCGATTGCGGTCAGCCCTGCAACGGTACGCAATATCATGTCTGATCTTGAATTGCGTGGGCTGGTTCGTTCTCCGCACACTTCGGCGGGAAAGGTGCCGACGCACCAGGGGCTTCGATTATTCGTTGATAGCTTGATCTCGGTACAACCACTGGAAGCTGCGTCTATTCAGTACTTACGCGATGGGCTCCAAACGCGCATGTCCCCGAACGAACTTGTGGCGTCTGCGTCAAATATTCTTTCGCAAATTTCGAGGCTCGCTGGCGTAGTTACCATGCCGCGCCCCGAGCAGGTCGAACTTAGGCAGGTCGAGTTTCTGCCGCTTTCAGGCAATAGAGTGTTGGCGATCCTAGTCGTGAACGAGCGCGAGGTGCAGAATCGCGTGGTCGAGACGGATCGTGAATATTCAGATGTCGAGTTGACCCAGGCGGCGAATTTTATCAATCGTCAATTTGGTGGTCGGTCGTTAATGTCGATACGGAGTGGCGTCCTCGAAAGCATGAGCGATGACAAAGAACGAATGGATGAACTCATGCAGACGGCGCTTGATATGGCATCAAAAACGTTCGTAGGAGATGACGAGCACGATTATGTGGTATCCGGTGAACGCAATTTAATGGGGTTCCTTAATTCCTCCGAAGAAGTTCAGCACTTGCTGGATGCCTTCAAAGAGAAAAACGCGATTGTGCATTTGCTAGATCGTTGTTTGGAAACGGACGGTGTCCAGCTGTTCATTGGCGAAGAGTCTGGCTATGGGCCACTGGACGAATACAGTCTTATCTCGGCCCCGTATGAGGTTAATGGTGAGATTGCCGGTGTGCTTGGTGTGATAGGGCCTACTCGGATGTCTTATCAAAAGGTGATTCCGTTGGTGGATTTGACCGCTCGTCTCTTGGGATCGGCGTTAGATTACGGAAGGCATTGATTTTTCGGTCGGTCGACCGCATATGTCGTGGTCGATAACGGATAAAGACGGGTATGGAAGAAGAAAACGAATCGGATATGGAGGCTGGGGAAGGGCCTCCGATCTCACCTTCCGAAGAAAACTCTTTGGACTCCGACGTAGATCTCGAGGAATCGCCTGAGGGTGTAGAGGACTCTGTGTCCGACAATGAGGACGCTACCGATGAACCTGTGGAAATTTCGCCCGAGGAAGCGCTCGAAAAAGCGCTGACCCAGTTGGCTGACGCGGAAGATCGAGCCCTAAGGGCTGTAGCGGAGGTCGAAAATGTGCGAAAACGCGCTGATAAAGCTGTTGAGAGTGCGCACAAATACGCACTTGAGAGTTTGACGGAGAAGCTTTTACCGGTACTTGATAGTTTTGAAAAAGCAGTTGAGATGGCTGCCGATAACGGCGGAGAAAACGATAACTCGGTTCAAGCGACGCTGGATGGTATTGAACTTTCCTACCGGCTTTTTATCGACGTGCTGCAGAAAACGGGGATCAAGTCGATTGATCCGACCGGTGAGCCATTTAACCCCGAGTACCATGAAGCGATGAGCATGCTTGAAAACCCTGATGCGGAACCTGGGTCAGTCCTAGAAGTCATTCAGAAGGGCTATACGCTTAATGACCGCCTCGTTCGTCCAGCACGGGTATTGGTGGCAAAAGACACTTCGGAGCCAAAAAAGATCCCCTGACCCTTGAAACGTGGGGAATTGGACCAACATCTTAGTTGTAGAGAAAGTGCGAGCGTTGTGCTGAAAAGGCGACGCCGGTAATAGGTTAAACATGGCAAAAATTATAGGAATAGACCTCGGGACGACAAATTCGTGCGTCGCTGTAGTAGACGGTGCTGACTCTCGGGTGATCGAGAATGCGGAAGGGGACCGGACGACGCCCTCGATCGTCGCGTATTCGGATAAGGGAGAAGTTCTTGTTGGCCAAAGTGCCAAACGGCAGGCCGTAACTAACCCGGACCACACGCTATTTGCTGTTAAACGATTGATCGGTCGTAAATTCGACGACGAAGTCGTGCAGCGGGACATCAAGATGGTCCCATATCAAATTGTTAAAGCCAGCAATGGGGACGCTTGGGTACAAGCAAAAGACGACCAACTTGCGCCCCCGCAGGTTTCTGCTGAAGTTCTCAAGAAAATGAAAAAAACGGCAGAAGAATTTCTGGGTGATACGGTCACCGAAGCGGTCATCACTGTGCCGGCATACTTCAATGATTCGCAAAGGCAGGCCACCAAGGACGCCGGCAAGATTGCCGGACTAGAAGTTCGTCGTATTATCAATGAGCCAACCGCAGCCGCGCTCGCGTACGGTATGGACAAGCAACGCGGGGATTCAAAAATAGCGGTTTACGACCTCGGCGGCGGGACGTTCGACGTTTCGGTGATAGAGATTGCCGAAATCGACGGTGAACATCAGTTTGAAGTGCTTTCAACGAACGGTGATACGTTCCTCGGGGGCGAAGATTTCGATCTCACGTTGATCGACTACCTGGCCGATGAATTCAAAGAACAAAATGGGATAGACCTGCACAGCGACCCGTTAGCATTACAACGTCTCAAAGAAGCGGCGGAAAAAGCCAAGATCGAACTTTCGACCAGTCAAGAAACAGAGGTCAACCTGCCGTATATAACAGCGGACAATACTGGTCCAAAACACCTCGTGGTCAAAGTCACCAGGGCCAAATTGGAGGCATTGGTTGAGGGTCTAGTGGAACGAACCATCGGGCCGTGCCGTACGGCCATTGACGATGCGGGTTTGAAGGTTGGGGATATTGATGACGTGATCTTGGTTGGCGGGCAAACCCGTATGCCACTGGTTCAACAAAAAGTTAGTGGGTTCTTTGGAAAAGAACCAAGAAAGGACGTGAATCCTGACGAGGCCGTTGCCGTAGGCGCGGCGATCCAAGGGGCCGTGCTATCCGGCGACGTTAAAGACGTTCTGCTACTTGACGTAACGCCGCTATCGCTGGGTATCGAGACACTGGGAGGCGTCATGAGTACGCTCATCGACAAGAACACCACCATTCCCGCGAAGAAGCAGCAAGTATTCTCGACCGCAGATGACAACCAAACTGCGGTAACCATTCACGTCTTACAGGGGGAAAGGAAACAAGTTGCCCAGAATAAATCCCTTGGTCGATTTGACCTTTCGGATATTCCTCCAGCTCCCCGTGGCATACCGCAAATTGAAGTTAGCTTCGATATGGATGCAAATGGAATTCTGAACGTATCTGCCAAAGACGTTGCAACAAGCAAAGAACAATCGATAGTCATCAAGGCTTCGGGTGGTCTCTCCGATGAAGAGATCGATGACATGGTGAGGGACGCGGAAGCGCACTCGGAAGAGGACGCAAAATTCGAGGAATTAGTTAATTTGCGGAATCAAGCCAACGGACTATCTCATGCGGCTCGCAAGATGGTTACCGATGCCGCGGATCAGGTAACGGACGAAGAGAAAGAGGCAATCGAATCTGCGGCAACATCGCTGGACGAAGCGAGTAAGACCGATGACAAAGAGCGGATCGAAGCCGCGATACAGGCGTTGTCCGAAGCCACGAGCGGGTTAGCGCAGAAGATGTATGCGAACGAATCAGCGTCTGCAGAAACCGAGGGTGCTGGCGAAGACAGAGGTTCGTCAGCAGCAGACGATGTGGTCGATGCTGAGTACGAAGAAGTTAAGGACGACGAAAAGTAATTGAAAGGGTAGTCTTAACCGTTCAGGGGCCGCCGGTCTCGGCTGGGCGCGGTCAGGGGAATCATGGCTAAACGCGATTACTACGAAGTGCTTGGGGTAGACCGAGGCGCGGGCGACGGCGATATCAAAAAAGCGTATCGCCGTTTGGCGATGAAGTACCATCCCGATCGAAATCCAGACGCGAAGGACGCGGACGCTCGTTTCAAGGAGGCCTCCGAGGCATACGAGGTCCTAGCCGACTCAGAAAAGCGTCAAGCCTACGACCAATTCGGTCATGCCGGCGTCGAAGGAAGAAACGGCGGAATGGGTGCGGGGTTTGAGGGAAATTTTGGCGATATTTTTGGCGATGTTTTCGGTGATATCTTTGGTGGGGGCCAAAGTAGGCGGGGTAGAAGCAGTGCTCAAAGGGGTGCTGACTTACGCTACCTCCTCGATCTTGATTTAGAACAAGCCGTGGCCGGTGATTCGGTGGAAGTTCGCATCCCGGTAATGTCCGCTTGTGACGATTGTGGAGGTTCTGGTGCGGCTCCGGGTTCCACAGCAAGTACATGTCCTGAATGTTCAGGGGCGGGTCAAGTCAGAATTGCTCGCGGATTTTTCGCTGTCCAGCAGACGTGTCCAAGGTGTGGCGGTATTGGAAAGGTGATTGCTGATCCGTGCCCACCTTGTCGTGGCGGCGGTCGTGTGGAACAACAAAAGACTCTACGAGTTGAAGTACCTCCAGGCGTCGACAATGATGACCGGATCCGACTTTCTGGCGAAGGCGAGGCGGGTCCAAACGCCGGACCTGCCGGCGATTTATATGTCCAAATCAATGTCAGGGATCACGCGATATTTGAACGTGAGGGCAGTCATTTGCACTGTCAAGTCCCAATCTCGTTCACTCAGGCGGCACTTGGCGGTGAGTTGGAGGTCCCGACGCTGGACGGTAAAGTGAAGCTACGAATCCCGGTGGAAACCCAAACAGGTAAGCTGTTTCGGTTGCGGGGAAAAGGTGTGCGTCCGGTTCGCGGGGGCGCAATCGGAGATCTGCTTTGTCGGGTGGTGGTCGAAACACCAGTGCGTCTGTCTGAACAACAAGCGACGTTATTGAAAGAACTCCAGGACAGTCTCGCGAGTGATGGAGGTCAGCATTCGCCGAAGGAGACAACCTGGTTTGCGGCGGTGCGGGATTTCGTGGAGCGGTTGACGGGTACCTAAGAATGCCTATTGGTGTTGCAATCAATGGTGCTGCAGGTCGCATGGGTCGCATGGTGGCCCATGCGATCGCCGACGAAAACGATCTATCGCTAGTGCTCGCGCTTGAACGTTCGGATTCAGAATTCTTGGGTCAAGATGCTGGATTGCTAGCCGGGATTGGCGAAGTCAATGTGCCATTAGTAACGCAAGTGGACAAAACAACCGTTGACGTGCTCGTCGATTTTAGCGTTCCTGCGGCCACCCTCAACGTTCTTGAGAAGGCTGTAATTGAAGGTTTCGGGATGGTTATCGGAACCACCGGTTTTGATGCTGCCGGGCTCCGCGACATCGAGGCTGCGGCTGAATCGATACCCATCGTGATGGCGCCTAATATGAGCGTTGGAGTCAACGTCGCATTTCGTCTGATCGAAACCGCGGCCGCTATTTTGGGTGATTCCGTAGATATCGAAATATACGAAATGCACCATCGACAAAAGATTGATGCGCCCTCGGGAACCGCCGTTCGTATGGGCGAAATTGTTGCACGAACTTTGGGGCGTGATCTCGAACAAGAGGCAGAATCCGGGAGGGGGGGTGAAACCGGGGAGCGCACGCAACAAGCCATTGGTTTTCACTCTGCTCGCGGCGGAGATGTTGTCGGGGATCATACTGTGACCTTTGCAGGAAAGGGCGAACGAATAGAAATTACGCACAGAGCGCAAAGTCGGTCGAATTTCGCGGCCGGCGCCATTCGCGCCGTTCGATTTGTCGCGAACAAGTTAGCGACTGTCTCTTATACACATCTCCGAGCCCACGAGACCGAGGCTGATCTCGTATGCCGTCTTCTGCTTGAAAA
>CAXDSX010000052.1:0-12709 GCA_963992075.1 uncultured Pseudomonadales bacterium
AATGATACGGCGACCACCGAGATCTACACCTCTCTATTCGTCGGCAGCGTCAGATGTGTATAAGAGACAGGGTCTCAGCTCACATGCAGGAGGCGTTTTGCAGATCGAGGGCGATCAAGATATTCATGTCGACTACGGCAACAATACGCTGCTTGTTCCCCCCCGAACGACCGCGCCCGAAGCGGTGGTCTGCCTCTGCTATTACAGCAATGTGGAAGAATCTGGCGGTTCGACGCATTTTGCCAAAGCGTCGGCAGGAGAACTCACAACCTACGAACCCGAGACCTTCAACCCTCCCAATTTTGTGATTGGAACAAACAATGGTTCAGCAGCGATATCCTCGGGACCGAGGTCCATTGCTAAGGTGAACCAACGCTACACCGACGAGAAACCGGTCTACTACAAACCAGGCACATGTATTTTGTATCGCCTTGATGCGTGGCACCGTGGTACGCCAGCCGCCCTAAACACAACGCGTTATACACACCATCACGTTTGGCGGCATCGGGAGGCCGAGTGGATCAACTGGCAAAGCCTCGCGCCTCGTCTAGCCGAAATGCCTGGTCGTTATTTAGAGTCTTTATCCGTAGTGCAAAGAACAGTCCTTGGGTTTGCAGCTCCCGGGGATCGGTACTGGACCGCTGAAACTATCGACTCGGTGGGGCAACGCTATCCTGGAATGAACATGGGCCCATACCGCGAGGCCATGAACACTTCTGCTAGCTAAATGTCCCCTTAGTTATTAGGCGGGCGGTATAACGCTCGCTGCAACGGAATTTCGTTACCTCGATACACAGGCTGGGTTGATGGCTTTAGCGCTCATGTGCTTGTATGGCTAAGTCGTGAATAAGTTGTCGATCACTCTTGCTATATCGCTATTGGGGGCTTGTTCCCCCGACCGGACCGACACGCTTCCGGTAGATACAGATACGGATTGGGCTGTTTATCTCGGTGATGCAGGCCGACGACATTATTCAGACCTCACGCAGATAAACCGAGGCAACGTTGACCAGCTGGAGCTCGCGTGGAAGTACACGTCGAGTGAAAGGGGTGGCTCGATGTACGCCAGTCCACTGGTGATCGATGGCGTTCTATACGGCTTGTCGCCTCAGCTTGTTGCGTTTGCATTGAATGCGGCTACCGGAGATATGCTGTGGCGCACGGATCCTGAAATCCAGGGCGCTCAGCGTGGCTTGATGTGGTGGGAGAAAGACGACGACCGACGTATTTTTTATACGGCTGGTCGTATGCTGATCGCACTTGATGCTGATGATGGTAGCCCCATTGAAGAATTCGGGATCGATGGTCTTGTCGATTTACGACCACCGGGCCCAGAAAGCTATATTGGCGTGACGGCGCCAGGGGTCGTGTTCGAGGACATGATTATGCTTGGCTTCTCGACTACCGAAAATGCAGATGCCTATCCTGGATCGGTGCGCGCGTTCAGTGCCGTTGACGGCCGATTAATCTGGACGTTCAACACCATTCCCGCCCCGGGGACTCCGGGTTCAGAAACTTGGGCGGAGGGTGCCTTAGCCGAGGCCGGCGGCGCGAACGTTTGGACGGGAATGACCCTGGATGAAGAACGAGGGGTACTGTTTGCCCCGACAGGGTCGGCGACTCCGGATTTCTATGGGGCAAGTCGCCTCGGCGATAACCTGTTCGCGAATAGCTTGCTAGCCATTGATGCCAGAACAGGGAAACTCAACTGGTACTACCAAGTCGTTCGTCACGATCTATGGGATCGAGATAACCCATCTCCGCCGACGTTGGTCGAATTCGAGCGTGATGGGCAAGTGATCGATGGCGTGGCGCTGACGACAAAATCGGGGCATCTGTACGTCTTTGATCGTGACACAGGTACACCGGTGTACCCGTTAATCGACGTCGACACGCTGCCAAGTACGTTGCCAGGCGAAGAACCGTCTCCCGTACAAACGGTCTCGAGCGTGTCCTTTAGTCGACAGACCTTTGAGATAACAAAGCGAAGTCCAGAGGCGACCAAACATGTCGAAGCCTTGATTAAAGATTGGGATCTTCGTCCATGGGCTCCCCCCAAAGTGGGGACCGTCTTGATTACACCCTGGTACGACGGCGGAGCGGAATGGGGGGGATCGGCGTTTGATCCGGCCAACAACCGGTTGATCCTAAACGCGAACAACGAATCCGGCATCCTAACCTTGACGGAGATACCCGTAGGTTTTAGCAACGCGGGTGCATATGCGACGCATTGCGGATCTTGTCACGGCGCAAAACTTGAGGGCACCGAAACGGGTCCTGCGCTGCTCGGAATTCTTGAGCGCGTGAACTATCGAGAGATCGCGAAAGTAATTAATGAGGGCAGCGACCGGATGCCGAGTTTCTCGCATCTAACCGGAACAGTCCGTCGTCGAATCATTACCCATATTGTGGCGCCAGAGCCCGTCGTCGATGAACCGAGCAAGGAGGTTTCCTACACGCACTGCTGCTATACGTATCTTCGAGATCATGAACAGCTACCTGGTACCGCTCCGCCATGGGGGACGCTTAATTCCATTGATGTGGCTTCGGGCAACATCGTTTGGAGTGTTCCTTTTGGTAATTATCCAAGCCATCCAGATCTGGGACTTGGCGCGGTGAGTTACGGCGGGCCGGTCGTGACTGCGTCGGGTTTAATCTTTATTGCAGCAACACCTGATAAGAAGTTTCGAGCCTACGACACCCGTGATGGCAAGGTTCTATGGCAAACGGACCTGACGGCCGCCGGATTTTCAACTCCCGCGATCTATACCGTTGATGGCAAACAATACGTCGTCATTTCCGCGGGCGGCGGTCGTATGGGTCCACCGTCGGGTGCCGATTATTTTGCCTACAGCCTCCCGGATTAATCAGCGCCGTCGAGTCTGGCGTAAATCCTGCCAACGGCTTGCGGATCGACCCCCTTCCGACGAACACCGAGCGTAGAGGCATGGTTAGTCATGTCGACCTCCCGGGCGGCGTCCGCGACGGGGATATCTTGCTCGTGCATGTTCGCAACTTTCCCCCAAAGATCTTCGTAATACGCTTGCACATGGCCGATTAAATCGCGGTTGGTGAAAGGGTTGCCGTGACCCGGGACAATCGTCTCGAAGGGCAGACCTTTAAGGTTTTCTAGCGTTTGAACCCACTCATCGACGTAGCCATCGCCAAGAAACGACGGTCCCTGGAGCATCATGTCGCCGGTAAAAGCGAGCTTTTCTGCTGGCAAGTAAACGGTAACGTCGCCGCCGGTGTGGGCGCGTCCGAAGAAATGCAGTTGAATTTCCCGACTTCCGCGAAAGAGCGTCATCCGGTCGTTTAAAGTCGTGTCGGGCGGAATGGGGGCGATTTCTTTCCAGTCTTCATCTTGCTGCGAGTAGAGATCAAACCACTTTTGTATTTCAGGACGGTCTTCCTCTGAAGCGCTGGTGAGCATCTCGCTGATCCGTGCGAGAGTGCGCTTGTTCCCAGCGGTGGCTTGTACATATTGCGTTTCTTCCAACGGCGTACCCGCCAATTTCATGCGCGTGTATTCGTGCCCAATGATCTGCACGTCATCGCCAAACACTTGGTTACCGTGGGCGTGATCCCAGTGGAAATGCGAATTAATGAGGGTGGTAATGGGCTTTGTGGTCACTGTCTTAATGGATGCAATTAGGTCCCGTGCTTTCGCGGGCGTTAAGTGCGAATCAACCACGACGACGTCCTCTTCGTTAACAATGACAAGCGAATTGCTATTGAAGAGCGGGGCGGTGGTTTGCGCGAGGTAGACGCCATTGGCGACCTCTGTCAGGCGGTGCGTTGAGGTGGTGGTGACGTGTTCATCAGCAGCGAGCGGCGCCGACATGACAAGAAGTAGACAAGGAAGGGTCATCCGTCGAATGTTCATGTTTCTTTAGACCTCCGAGGCCAATGAGTCCCGTTTAACACGGTCTCTTTTCTCGTGAGGAGAGTAACAAAGCCTCGCGCGAAATTGCGCGTCACTCATGAACGGTAGTTACGGCGTATGAGATAGTAAGATTCATCGATTCGGTAAGACATGGAGAGATAAAGCATGGCGGAATACATTCCAACCCCTGTTCAATGGGTTCGCGAGCACGTGGAACGTTACGAGGGGAGTGGTGGCACCGAGGGTGTGGGCCTCATGGACACAGGGCTACCGTGTGTCATTGTGACCCATACGGGTAATAAGACCGGGGCCATCCGAAAGACGCCGCTCATGCGGGTGAAGGACGGTGATAACTACGTGCTTGTGGGGTCTCAGGGAGGGGCGCCGAAGAACCCTGTGTGGGTCTACAACCTTCGCGCGAACCCCGCGGTCGAGATTCGTGACGCGACCGAAGTGTCGACGATGAGGGTGCGAGAGATAAAGGACGGCGAGGAGCGCGACAGAATTTGGGCAGCCGCGGTGGAAGCATTTCCGCCATACGCTGACTACAAAGAGAGAACCTCTCGAACCATCCCGGTGTTTATTGCGGAACCGATTTAAGCGGTACCTTAATGCTCATCATCGGTTGTCTAAGGTGTCGCACACGGAGCCAGTATCGCGGGACGGGTAGTCCTCTACACCTGCAGCGAAGGTTTGGATGTTGGTTTCGAAGCGACTTGCGGAATGCGGTTCGGCCAACAAGAACTTCCGATAACGCTCATCTCCTTCAAGAAACACCTTGAGCCAAGCCAGCGCGATCCTGCCGACATCGCCGTTGCCGGTATCGCGGTATACGCCTTTCGGTCCGTTCGCTATCCAATGCCCCGCGTCGCGTACTTCAAACAGTAATTTTGGTGTGGCCGGCGGCGTCGTGCAGTAATGAACTAATCCGTGTTCATTGAAGGGCGCGCGCCGATCTTTTTCGCCGCCGATGATCAGCAGTGGAACGGTGTGTTCAAAAATGTCTGGGGCTTCGTGCCAGGGACAAAGCCCGATCGCCGCCTTAAGGGCTGGGTCTTGGACGGCGGCTAGTTGCGCGCCACCTCCACCCATGGACCAACCGCCCACGGCGATGCGCGACAAATCGAGCTTTTCGAAGATCGGTGATGTGTCACGGGCGTTTTCTGCGCGAAGCGTGGCGATCGCATCAAGGAGGGCGGCAGCACGTTGCTCGGGGAAATCCCTAGGTGGATTATTGGTCCCGATCGTCATCGTGACCATACCGTGGGAGGCGAGAAAGGGTCCCCATGCGCGGATAGAACGCTCGGAGCTTGACCACCCTGGAACAATCACAATGCTAGCAAGCGGGTGGGACGGTTCTTCAGGGTAGAAAATGGTCGCGCCGCGGTAATGCGGTCCATCTCTTAAGCCGTCATTTTCCCTCAATCGAACGACGTTGTACGGTCCTTGTTCGGTGAGCGAGTTTTCGTCAACGGATTCGGATCCGCCATCCGGATTGATCGATGCGGTTTGAACTATAAAAACAATATAAATCAATAATTTACATTGGTTAGTTAACATAACAATGGACGCTACACTAAGCCTCGTAGCGAACAGCGTACACCGAAATACGACCGGTCCGTTGGTTCGAATCGAGATGACATGAATCACTGGCGAAATCGACCGTTTGCAAGAAGTAATTCAAACCTTATTGGATGCATGAATTAGTTCGATTTTTTGTGTCGTGAGTGCAAAAATTGCCGCGCAGCGTTTGCCTTATTCAAGACGAACAGAAGATGGAAAAACGAAAGCTGCCTGAAACTGCAGATGTCGTGATCGTCGGCGTTGGCGGTATCGTTGGATCGACGCTTGCGTACTGGCTCGCCGAGCTTGGCGTAAGCAATATCGTTGGCTTAGAAAAGTCATCGGTCATCCCTTCCGATATTGGTTCGACGTCTCATGCGTCCGACTTTGTTTTCAACACGGCACACGACAAGTTGAGCAATTGGACCACGGCCTACAGTCGACGGTTTTATGAGGACAACGGTTTCTTTCTGAAGCGTGGGGGAATGGAGGTATGTCGTCCAGAAGACGATGCACGCTGGGAGGAGCTGAAGCGGAAGGTTGGTTCGGGGAAAGCGTTTGGGACCAACGTGAGTCTAATTTCGGCGCGAGAGGCGGCGACTAAATTTCCGTTACTTGATGAGGATTCTATTCGAGGTGCGATGTGGGATCCGGATGCAGGGTTGGTGGTACCGAGATCGCAAGACGTAGTTGCCGCGATGGTTGAGCGAGCCCGACAAAAAGGCGTACTTCAAACGTATGCCGATACGCCAGCAACCGGTTTTGAGATTGTTGGCGGACGCATCACGGGCGTACATACGGAAAGCGGCACCATTCGGACGGCCCGTGTGGTTATTACGTCGGGCATATGGGGTCCTCTGCTTGGAGACATGGCGGGAGTTCCCGTCCCATTATCGCCGGTGGAGCACCCGCTGCTTTTTTTTGGACCGCTCGAAGCCATTCAAGGAACCGAGGAATTCCTGGTCCACCCGCTCTTTCGGGACCAAGGGAATTCCGCCTATGTACGAGATACGGGTCGCATTCATGGCGGCATGCTTGAATGGGGGTATTACGAGGAAGTAAATCCTCGTCTGGTTGAACCTAAGAATATTGGCGACCGCGATAAGACCATGGCATCCCTTTCGATGCGGCACCTAGCGTTGGACGAAATCGCCGAGCCGCTCGAAAAGGGTTTTAGTACCGTGCCGATTCTTCAAGACCTGGGCTGGGATGAGCGCAGTTCATTCAACGGGCTGCTGTCCGTGACGACGGATGCAGCGTCCCTCATCGGTGAAAGTCCTGAAGTCAGGGGTTTTTGGTTATGCGAGGCGGTTTGGGTCAAGGACGGCCCGGGTTGCGCTCGGCTATGCGCTGAGTGGATGACGTCGGGTCGACCCCAGGTGGATATGCACTCGTTTGATATTGCGCGATTTTACCCGGCTCAGAAAACGGCGGACTTTATTCGCGATCGGGTGTTTGAGAATGCTCAGACCATCTATACCCCGCCGATCCATCCTCGCGAACCGTATCTTTCGCAGCGACCGATTTTTGTCAGCCCATTTTA
Source organism: uncultured Pseudomonadales bacterium (assembly GCA_963992075.1). GTDB lineage: Bacteria > Pseudomonadota > Gammaproteobacteria > Pseudomonadales > Azotimanducaceae > UBA11889. The sequence continues at coordinate 6,993 of CAXDSX010000052.1, forward strand.
CGAACGCGAACAAGCGTTAGGAGGGTATTTCGATAACGAGATTGCCGGGTGGGAACGGGCATTGGCGTACGAAGCTAATCGCGAAAGTTTGAGCAAGTACCTCGCGCAAATTCCGGTACGTGAGAATGAGTGGGATCGGCGCCATGTCCCCTATCAAGTGGCGAATGCAGAGCATTTAGCGATGAGCGACTCGGTAGGCATGATCAACCTATCCCACTTCGCCATCTTCGACATCGAGGGGCCTGATGCGGAAAGACTTCTCGAATTTCTTTCGGTTGCCAAGGTGGGTGGTAACACACCCAACGGAAGAGTTATCTACACGAACTTTCTTGATGAAGAAGGTGGTGTCCACGCGGATCTGACGATTTCGCGGCTTGGCGAAGACCGATACCGAGTGGTAACTGGCGGAGCTGACGGGAATCGTGACTGGGTCACCATTCGTAATCATCGGGACGACCTTGGTTTGGACGCCGAGATTGTGATTCGCACACACGACTTGGCGACTCTCGGTTTATGGGGCCCAAAAGCAAGAGATGTGTTGGGTCGGTTTGCGGGCGAGGACGCGGTAGCAAATGAAACGTTTACCTTTGCGACGGCAAAGGACTTGGAGTTGCGATTGCCGAAAGGGACCAAAATGCGGGTTTGGGCTGCGCGAATCTCTTACGTAGGTGAAAGCGGTTGGGAGATATATCTTGACAACGATTCACGAGAGGGTTTGGCTCTTTTCGATGCGTGTCTGGATGAGGGCGTCGTTCCCGTTGGGATCGAGACATACGCCACTAGCAGAAGACTTGAAAAATCGTTTCGCTTGCAAGGAGCGGATCTTGAGACTGAATACAACGCCTGCGAGTCAGCTGTGCAACGACCGCAAGTAAAACCTGCCGATTTCCAGGGAAAACAGGCCCATTTATCGCATCGGAATCAGGAGCCGTGTGCGCTTCTGTGTACGATGACCATTGACTCCCAAAGTGTCGGCGACGGTCCAACTCGATATCCGGTGGGTATCTCCCCGATTCTTGACGCGGACACACTCGAGGTTCCCGTTGATGCATGTGGACGCCGTTCGTTCGCCACCAGCACGTCTTATTGTCCCTCTGTTGGCCAGCACGTGGTGATGGGCTACCTCCCTCGTACGATCGCGCTCCCGGGAAAGAAACTCTTTCTCGAATACTTTAACGAAAATGGGGACGGTCATTATCCGATGACCGTTCAGATTGCTGGTCGGGGTTCGCTGTATGACCCCGACAATAAACGCGTACGCGCGTAACACCAGATAACGGAGGAATACGCTTGAACCATCCAAATTATCCCAGCGTCGATCAAAGCGAACGCGTTGTCCCTTACAACTTAAGACAAAGCGGTCGTACGCCGGTCGAAATGTTGATTTCGACACGGGTACGTAAATCGCCGTTTTGGCATCTGTCCATTGAAGCCGGTTGTTGGCGAGCAACGACGTATAACCGGATCTACCACCCTAGGGGATACGTTCGGCCTGAAGATGGCGGCGCCATGGCGGAATACGATGCGCTTGTGAACCGCGTCACCATGTGGAATGTGGCCGTCGAGCGTCAGATTCGTGTCCAAGGACCCGATGCAGAAGCATTCGTCAATTACGTGATTACGCGGGATGCATCCAAGATTAAGCCGGGTAACGGCAAGTACTGCATCCTTTGTAACGAGAAAGGGGGCATTCTGAACGATCCCGTACTGCTTCGACCCGCAGCAGACGAGTTCTGGTTTTCGATATCGGACAGCGACCTCATGTTTTGGCTGCAGGGAGTCAACGTTGGCTGCAAATTTGATGTCGCTATCGATGAGATAGACGTTTGCCCAGTACAAATTCAGGGCCCGCTTTCAGAGAATTTGCTCGCCAAGCTCGTGGGTGAACCGGTAAGAGAAATACCGTATTACGGATTGCTCGAAGCGGAAGTCGAGGGCGCGTCGGTCATCGTCAGTCAGACGGGCTTCACTGGAGAGAAGGGCTACGAGGTTTACGTCAAGGATGCACATATTCATGCTGAAACCGTCTGGAATGCGGTTCTCGATGCGGGGAAAGAATTCGGTCTCCAAGTTATTGCCCCGGCGCACCACCGTCGTATTGCCGCGGGTATTCTCTCTTGGGGTCAAGACATGGATTTCGAGTCTTCGCCGTTCCAAGTAAATCTGGCGTATCAGGTGCCGCGTAATAAGGCGGTGGATTATGTCGGTAAGGCCGAATTGGTACGTCAACGGGCGGTCATCGACGGCGGCGGTTTTCCGTTTAAGATGAAGATGGTCGGCCTAACCTTGGGCGGCAAACCGATTGATGACTACGCGCCCGATTTTTGGCTAATCTCCGACACCAATTCAGACCGAGTCGGGTACGTCACATCGCCTTGGTGGTCGCCTGAACTCAACACCAATATTGCGCTTGGTTGGGTGCCCGTGAGCTTGTCTGAAGTTGGCACTGATCTATTGGTTGAGCTGCCTGATGAGTACGCTGAGACGACAGGTACTGCGGTCGAAGCGTTGGTCGCCGAGATTCCATTTCGTGAATCCGTCAACCCGAGCGCGCGCGAAGTTGCTAAATCGAAAGGTCGAGATTTCGCCGAATAGTTTCAATACCTTGCGTTCGGGCGATCGTTAGGCTCGTCTCGGATGGTTGCACGCCGCGAAGTTTCAGTTCGTCGTCTTATCGGCCAGCCAAGGTATGCGTGGGGGTTGAGTTCATGTGGTAGTCGTGGTGATCTAGCGGCATACGTATACGGGAAACTAAGAATAAATCTATTTAAGCAAATGCTCGTGCTGGTTGTGTCCATGGGCTTTTTGGCGTCTTGCAGTCAACAAGCAGACGACTCGCCCGTGGCGAATGAAACGAGTTCTGGTGGCGACGACGCGGCGTCTGACCAGGGATTGGCGTCTAGTTATTACGTCGAGTACATGTGGTGTTCAACCGGAACCAACGCGACCGAAGAGCGCATGGCCGCGCTTCTGGCCGATACAAATCGGCTTGTCGACGAATTAGGGGGAGAGTCCTTGAACGGGTACCGCTTGCATCCCAATGGATGGACGTCGGATGAGTTTGATTACATAGATGCGCTGTGGTGGCCTAACAAAGAGACGCGGGACGCGGTTTGGCAAGCTTGGACCGAGGCGGATGCACAAGCGAACATTGATGCAATGCATCCCGATGTCGAGGCCTGCGGGGGAGAGAACTTTGAAAACATGTGGGGTTTTAACGTGGAGGTTCCCCGGTCCCCCAGTCGTCCCTGGACGTGGGAGAATCCGCCGGCGGCCGTCGACTTTATGTTTTGCAGTTTCAACGAAGGCAAGAACGCTGATGACTTGTCGCCTATCCTGACGGGTTCGTACGAGAAGTTCCTGGCCGAATACGAAGAGGCCAACGGCCCGTCCGGTTACTTCTACTCCATCCACTACCCCGATTTCGATGTTGCTTCGGCTACGCAGTCGGAAATCGCGCCCGATCAGTACGATACGGTTTGGGCGAATTATTGGGAGACGAATGCAGAGAAAGCTTCCGGTATGAATGCGTTCGTTGCGGATGGTCAGGAGATACAAGCCGAGTTTGATTCGGTCGCGACCTGCGGCGATCGACTGGCGTACGATGGAACTTGGATCATACAAGGTACACCGAATACCTAAACTCTGACCCGTAGAGGATCGTTTCGGACGAGATGGGGATGATCCTCCGCTTGCGACAACGCGGCATTGACGTTGCTTTTTTGGCTGAAAACTCTGTCAGCTGCGTCGTGCAACGTTTCATTATTCGTTAAGGCTTTTTTACGGATCGTTCCTGAATTCGTGCCACGATGTCGTCGATGGATTCGCGAATAATTTCTAAATAGGGAGGGGGCGGATCGGGTAACCACGTTGTCTCGTCGACAGGATGAGGCCACTTAAACGGTAAGTGCTCGACCCACCCGGGCAATTTCGCTTGTTTAAAGACGTCGAGCGTTGCGAGCAGAATGTCGCGATGTAGTTGGGTGTCTCCGACATCGCCGAAGGCACGCCCCATAGGAAATTCGATTGCCGCGACTCTAGGCATACCCGAAATTTTCTGAAAGGACCAAATAGAGTTCAACACCACCGTCGGGATGCCTCGTCGTTCGATCTCGCGTGCGACCAGACCGGCCGTCAGTTGACATTGGGGTCAGACGGGGACGAGCAGCGCGAGATCGACATCGTCGTTAACCATAGCCTCTGCGATTGCGACGCAACTTGGGGCGATTCGGCGAAGGTCTGAACCTTGAAAGCCCATGATGGAGTAATGGCTCGGTGCGACGTTTCCAATAACGTTTTCGCGTTGAAGTTGCCTTAGTAACGGGACAGGAAAACAAACGTCCAAGTCGTCCAACAGGTAGCTCGTTTCGATGTGCAAGTGATTGGCTGCAACGGAGTCTTCGTTAACATCTCGATCCAATCGTCGCCAGCTTGGGTCACCCCAAGTCGGTCGTTTACGTTCGGTCTCCATATCAAAGGGTTCGTCGTCTGCCATGGAAAGGCCGGCGGTCGAAACGACGCTGATCGAGCTTTCGTTGACGGGTTTTTTAACGTTTGACCAAGGAATGTCGCTAACCAAAGTCCCGTATTTCACGTTATTACGAATAAGTTTGTGGATCGCTTCCTCGAGAAAGAGATAGGGATCGCATTCACCAGGATTGGGCGGGTCTCCCCAGGCGTAGTCAGGACTGTTCGACGGAACGTTCCCCATTAAAAGCCCCTCACTGTGACGAATCGAAACGGTATACGGATTTCAAGAGCCAGCGAGTGTAGCCGTATCGATGGATTGTTGTCCCATCTGAGCGTGTTAATCGGTATTGGTTCACTTCCCCTCCCACTAGGTCGCTCACACGTCAGCTTTCGGCACCATTTCGCCGCTGGGCTTTTTCGCCAACGCCTGGCGAGACGCAAACCCGATTGCCGGGGTATTCTCAATGGGTGGTAGCCAAGTAATGGGTGGAAGAGGTGCTTTGTTGATTTCACTGACCGAAAATCTGAAGAACCGATTCCGGAAAGACGGTTACTTCATTCTTCGCGAGGTTTTTTCTGCAATTGAAATTGCTGAGTTGCGCGATGCGGCAGCGGACATTCTGTCGGAGGGGACGCGCGGTACGCCGGGCGTCGGTTTCGATCCGTGGACGCGGGAGCCCGGGGACGATATCAATCCGAATCGAGTCACCTATCTCAACGATATCTTTTTGATGCACGAAAGATTCGATGCGCATATGCGCACGAGCAAGCTGGCCCAAGTCTTTTGTGACCTTTACGGTCCGGACATCAACGGATTTCAATCCGCTGCAGTGATTAAAACGCCGCAGCTGAACAACGATTTCCACGGTTGGCACCAAGACGCCCCGGATTATGTGCCCCTGTCAAATTATAAGAACGGTTGTGCCATTACCTATCTCCATGCGATGGGTCCAGATACTGGTGGCACGTCACTTGTCCCCGGCAGCCACCGTGACGGCGTGTTTGACCGAAGTTACGAGGCAGTCGAGGGATGGCCCGTTAAGAAACGTGTAATCGTCGGGTTCGACGCGTATGAGGCGCGCGCCATCGCCCCGAAATTTACGCCGGGGGACGTCTTAGTTTTTGACTCTTGGTTGATGCATCGAGCCAATTCGAACTATACGGACACGAGCAGGATCTGTCTCTTATACACATCTCCGAGCCCACGAGACCGAGGCTGATCTCGTATGCCGTCTTCTGCTTGAAAA
>CAXDSX010000053.1:0-12656 GCA_963992075.1 uncultured Pseudomonadales bacterium
TTTCAAGCAGAAGACGGCATACGAGATCAGCCTCGGTCTCGTGGGCTCGGAGATGTGTATAAGAGACAGGATCTAGGTTTGATAGGTCGTCCTTGGATTGGCCTAGTTCGTCCAAATAGGTCACTAACATGCCAAACGGGGTTCCCCAATCACCTACGTGATTTTGCCGGTATACCTCATGGCCGAGTTTCTCTAGCGTCCGAGCGGTGGCATCCCCAATGACGGTACTCCGCAGATGCCCAACGTGAAGGGTTTTTGCGAGGTTAGGAGACGAATAATCTATGATGATGCGCTCGGGTTGGGGCACTTGTGCGACCATGTCGGGGCGCATGACGGTCCGCGTAAGAAATTGCTGACTCAACGTGAGATTGATGAATCCCGGTCCGGCAATCTCGGTTTCGGCGACTATCCCGGTCAAGTCCGCGGCGTCAACGACCTCCTGCGCCAGCGTCTGCGGATTGGCCTTTAAACGTTTGGCTGCGGCCATGGCACCGTTGGCCTGATAGTCGCCGTGTTCAGGACGGCTAGCCGGCGATACCAAAGCGGGTGTTGGTTCCTTACTGATACTTCTAAACGCGTCACTAAGACGGTCGTCAAGAAGTTGGCGTACGTTCATGAACTCAGATCGAATCTACGTCTTCGGCCTGCCAACCCTTGGAACGTTCAACCAGAGCGAAGGTCACTCGCTGTCCATCGCGCAAGTTAGCTCGCTGGCCGTCTTGCGCGAGGACGGAACGGTGATGAACAAAGATCTCATCGCCATTTTCACGAATGATGAAACCAAATCCCTTGGTTCGATTGAACCACTTGACGACGCCTTCTTCTCGTGGTCCTTCGGAGGATCTGGGTCGATTCTGTTTGCGGTGGTTTCTATCTGACTTTGGCGATGATTTATCACGTCGAGAACTTGCGCGCGTGTTTCCTAAGCGCTCGTTAACGCGGATGGTAATTAACGACGCAAAGATTGACGCTAGCGACATTGAAACCAAGAGGTACCATAAATTCTTAGGAAGTAGCTGGTCGTATATTTGCGTTCCGACGGCAACAAAGAAGAACGATACGGCGACGGTGGTAACAAGGACCTTCATGAAATTGATCCGCAAAAGAGGCGATCATACCCCAGGGGAGATAGAACCTTTAGGAAGTTTGACGAATCGAAAGCCGTGAATGCGAGGGACTTTGAAAGACAATTTTAAGATTTGGTCGCTTAGAAATCTCGTAAAAGGCGCTGGGTTGAAGTAGTACCAGGTCGCAGTTCTTCAGGTCGTCGACGGACACTATGGATCACAATCGGTTCTAGCGGTACACCGGCCATTCCCTGGCGAATTCCGGTTTCGGCGAATTCGATGGCTTCCGCGACGTCGGTTCCGGTTACCAGGTGGCCGAATACGGTGTAACCGGGTTTTCCTGGAAGAGCATCTAGGTGTGTATTCGCATTTAGGTTAATGAAAAATTGGCTGCTTGCAGAGTCAGGATCTGCCAGGCGAGCCATCGACAGCGCTCCTGTCAGGTTTTTGAGGCCGTTAAAGGATTCATTGGGGATTTCTGCAGAGCTTTCACGACGGTGCATTTCGACATCGTAACCACCGGTTTGAATGACGAATCCAGCGATCACTCGGTGGAAAATTAACCTGTCGTAAAAACCTGCGTCGACTAATTCGAGGAAGTTGGCGACCGTTTTCGGCGCGCGTTTTTCGTCCAATGTTGCGACCATTGTTCCGAGAGAGGTCTCAATCACAACGTGCGGTTGGCTCGCGTTGGCCACGTTGACAACTTGTGCAATCGTCGTAAGAGCGCAGAACAACGCTAAAAGCTTCAGCGGCCGATCGAATACCTGGTTCTGATTAAACACTTCCCTGTCCTACGGGGTTCAACGTATTCCGAACCGGATTTTCGAGACCGACGACATTCAGATTTACGTTCGCGGGTAGGGTTTTGCGTTGCACATTTACGTCACATAAGAAATTTGTAGCCAGGATATAATGGCGACCGCGGTAAAGCCCAGTTCTGATGCGACGCCGACGAGGGTTTGAAACGCGAAGAGAGTAATTGTTTTCAATGACTAGGGTTCTTATGTCCGAACCTCAAATCAGCATAACCGAAAATCCCTCCATTGCCCCAAAGCATGTGGCGATCATTATGGATGGAAATCACCGCTGGGCGAGACAACGGCTTTTGCCGGGCGCGGCGGGGCATCAAGCGGGTGCGCGGAATGTAAGACAGATCGCGGAGTTGTGCGCTGACTTGGGTGTCGAATATCTGACGTTGTTCGCGTTCAGTACAGAAAATTGGAGTCGGCCGCAAAAAGAGATTGAATTGTTGATGCGACTAATGAGTGGAATGCTACAAAACGATGTTGAGGAGTTACATGCCAAGGGCGTACGACTGCGCATCATTGGTGATCGGAGTAAATTCTCTGCAGAAATTCAACTGCTCATGGCACGAGCCGAACAAATAACCCGATTAAACGATCGTCTGTATTTGACGATTGCAGCTAATTACGGTGGTCGATGGGATATCGCTTGTGCAGCGCGTGAAATGGCCCTCGCGGTTAAGCGCGGCGAGCTGGATCCGCTTTCGGTGGACGAGACTACGTTTGAAAAGTACCTTTCCATGCGAGATTTACCGCAGCCCGATTTGTGCATCCGCACGGGAGGGGATAACCGTATTAGTAACTTCCTGCTATGGGATCTGGCGTACACTGAACTCTATTTCACCGACGCCTATTGGCCAGAATTCGACGAAACGCTTCTTGAATCGGCATTTAGTGACTATCAGGGGCGGCAACGTCGCTACGGTAGGCGCAAGAACTAGTGCTCAAACGCCGTGTGATCACGGGTCTTGTGCTCGGACCCACGGTGATTGCAGCGATCGTCTTTGCTGAGTCTTGGCAATTAGGTCTATTTTTTCTTCTATTTGTTAGCCTTGGTTTATACGAGTGGGCTGGTTTATCCGGAAGCTCAACGCCCTTGTTTCGGTTTGTTTACGTGCTTTGTGGCGTGTTGATCGCACTTTTTCTATGGCGCTACCCAGGTATCTGGTACGAGGTTGTGTCAGTGGTGAGTTTGGGCTGGGCAGCTGCTCTACTGATAGTCGTGAGTTACCCGCGATTTTCACCTCGGATTAAACCGACCATAGTATTGCGATCTGTCGGTTGGGTAGTGTGCATCGGGGGTTGGCTCGGCGTTAACTTGATCCGTGGGCAACCGGACGGTCATTGGCTTGTGCTTTGGTTGATCGTGGTGATAGCTGCAGCGGATACTGGGGCGTATTTTGCCGGTCGGCGATTTGGTAGCGCGAAGCTGCTTCCGCGCGTGAGCCCCGGAAAAACCTGGGAAGGCGCCGTGGGGGGATTAATCTTAGCGATACTGACAGGTCAATTTGTGGTGATGATTTGTGGGCTTCTTGGGCTGTTTGGGTTGTTCGGTTGGTTGTTCTTGACCGTACTGATCGTAGCTGTCTCGATCGTGGGTGATCTATTTGAAAGTGTCGTAAAACGAATTGCTGACGCCAAGGATTCTGGCAATTTGTTACCGGGACATGGCGGTGTTCTCGATCGAATGGATTCCGTGCTCGCTGCTGCACCGATATTTGCGCTAGCGACGATGCTGTCATGAGTCTGTGCTGCTATGATCGCAACTTGAAGCTGCCATTTCGGAACCCCCGATAGACGACAGCGAAACCTGAAGACGATCAAAAGGTTCCAGATCGGACGGTATGGAATTTCTTCAATACTTACTTTACTTGCTGCTAACGCTCGGCATCTTGGTGACGGTCCATGAATTCGGCCACTTCATTGTTGCTCGTATGTCTGGGGTCGACGTGGTTCGTTTTTCTGTCGGCTTCGGTCGCCCGTTTCTGAAGTACACCGATTCGAAGGGGACGGAGTTTGTGTTAGCAATGATCCCGTTGGGTGGATATCTCCAAATGCGTGAGGAGGAGGATGATTCTGAGCCGGATCTTAGCCGTAAGGGCCTGATATTCCCGAGTCTTTCGGTTGGTTGGCGAATCGCCATTGCGTTGGGTGGTCCAGTGGCAAATTTCTTGTTTGCGTGGATCGTGTACTGGGTCCTTTTTGCCGTTGGTACGACAGTCGTTGTGCCGGTTCTAGGATCGCCAGAATCGGGTACGACGGCGCACGTCGCGGGCATTCGAGGTGGCGAGGAAATTATCCGGGTAGACGAAGTGCCCACGCCATCGTGGTCGCAGGTAAATATGCAATTGGCGGCCCGACTGGGCGATTCTGGAAGGATCAAGGTATCCACGAGCCGACAGGGACGAAGACACGACTATTGGTTACCGATTGATCGTTGGCACGCGGAAGTCGACGACCCTGACCTATTGGATTCACTTGGTTTGACGATGAGCTTTGAACCCGTCATCGAACGAGTAGAGGTAGGCAGTGTCGCGGAGCAAGGAGGGCTGTTGGCGGGAGATCGGATCCTATCGATTAACGATGACATTGTGACGAATTGGACGGACTTTGTTGATCACGTACGGCAAGGGCCAGAGACCGAGTTACAGATGGTCGTCCGACGCCAAACGATGGACGTCTTGTTAACGGTTGTGCCGGAAAAGCGTCGCGATATCGATGGGAAGGTTTTCGGTTTTGCTGGCGTGGCGCCCGTTGTACCCACTCGAACCGTACAGTTTTCTGTGGGCGAAGGACTTTGGAAAGGAATTCAGGAGGTGCAATCGAAGACAACGTTGACGTTGGGGCTGTTGAAAAAAATGGTGCAGGGACTCGTGTCGACTCGCAATCTCTCCGGTCCAATCACCATTGCCAAAGTCGCGGGCGATTCAGCACAAGCCGGTTGGGAGAATTTCTTTAACGTTCTTGCCCTTCTCTCGATCAGCCTCGGGGTCATCAACTTGCTCCCCATACCACTACTGGATGGTGGCCATGTGCTGTTTTATGGTGTTGAGGTCCTAATCGGAAAGCCGGTACCAACGCGTGTGCAGAGCATTGGAGTGCAGATCGGCATCGTCGTTGTGGCGGGAATGATCGCGCTTGCTTTCTATAACGATTTCGCTAGGTTGTTGGGGTAAGGCGATGCGGGCCGGACTGTACATAAGTCTAGTCATACTCGCTTGGACATTGCGTGGCGAGATCACGAGCTTTGAACTGGCGGATATCCGACTGCAAGGTTTGCAGCGAGTGTCTGCCGGGACGGTCTTCAACGAAATGCCGGTCAATGTCGGGGACCCCGTAGACGGCGTGACCATCCGTCAGCTGATTCGCGGTTTGTTTCGCACCGGATACTTCGATGACATCACGATGGCCCGCGATGGCGACGTGCTGATCGTCACTCTGGAGGAACGGCCTGCAATCGAAGTGATCCAGATCGAAGGTAATAAAGCGATCAAAGACGAGTCTTTGTTCGAAGGTCTAGCCGAGCAGGGACTGCGAGAAGGGGAAATATTTAAACAATCGACACTGGAACGAGTAGCCATTGAACTGGAAAGACAGTATGTGGCCCAAGGGCGTTACGGGTCTGGAATCGAAACCAAGGTCGACAAATTACCTCGTAACCGTGTCGCGATTTCAATTGATATAGAAGAAGGGAAAAGTTCGGGGATTCGCCACATTAACCTCGTCGGTGCGACTGTATTTGAGCAAGGTGAATTGTTGGACAAACTCGAGCTTAAGCACCCGACGTTACTAGGGTTTATACGTGGGAAGGACAAATATTCCAGGGAAAAACTTCAAGGGGATATCGAAACACTCGAGTCTTACTACCAGGATCGCGGTTACGTTGAATTTCGGGTTGCGTCAACACAAGTTAGCGTGGCGCCCGACCGACGCCAAGTTTACTTAACGATTAATGTTGAGGAGGGTTCGAGATATACCGTTAGCAAGGTTGATCTGGTTGGCGAGCTGGGGGAGGTCAAACCCGAACAGCTCGAGGCCCTTTTTGTGGTGCAGCCAGGACAAATTTTTTCCCGCGCACGGGTTACCGCGACGGAAGAGCGGATCACAGGAGTACTAGGTAACTCGGGGTACACGTTTGCCGAAGCAACTGGAATTCCGGAAGTCCACGACGACGGAAGTGTGGATGTGAAATTCATGGTGAATACGGGTCAGCGAGCGTATGTGCGGCGTATCTCTTATTTGGGAAACACGACGACCCAGGACCAAGTATTACGGCGTGAGATGCGCCAAATGGAAGGTGCTTGGGCGTCAACACGAGCGATCGACCTTTCTAAAATTCGGTTGGAGCGTTTGGGTTATTTCCAGGAAGTAAACGTAGAAACTCCCGCTGTCCCAGGTCGGGACGATCAGATCGACGTTGAATTTTCGGTAAAGGAGCAGCCTACGGGTAGTCTGTCGGGAACGTTGGGCTATGCAGAATATTCAGGGCTAATACTAGGGGCTAGTTTCCAGGAATCGAATGTCGGTGGAACCGGCAACAGCTTTGGCCTCGGTGTGAGCTGGAGCAAATACATTAAATCGATCAATTACAATTTCTTTGACCCTTACTTTACGGCCGACGGTATTAGTCGTGGCTACAACCTCTTTTATCGGGAGACAAATTACGACGCACGGAATTTGGCTCGGTTTTCCACCGATTCGCTGGGTGGTGGAATTAATTTTGGTTTCCCGTTAAGTGAGACCCAACGTTTGCAGTTCTCCCTCACGGTCGAACAAACGGAAATCACGGAAGGTTTTCTTGCCGCGCAAGAAATTTCTTCTTTCGTCAGCGCTGAGGGGAACGAGTTTCTCAACTACAAACTTGAAAGTTCGTGGCGTAGTAGCACTTTGAATCGAGGTATGTTCCCTACCCGCGGGCAATCCCACGTAGGGTCGCTCGAAGTCGCGATTCCGAGTAGTGACCTTGAGTTTTACCGCGTGAATTACAAGGGCGACTTATATCTACCGGTTCCGCTAGTGCCGCAACCCCATTTATGGGCGTTCCGCCTTCGGGCAGAACTTGGGTACGGGGCAGCATTTGGCGCTACCAATACCTATCCATTTTATGAACACTTTTTCGCAGGTGGTTTTGGGTCTGTTCGCGGATTCGAAAACAGTACACTGGGGCCTCGCACACAGCCGATCCAAGGGCTCTACTATCGGGACGCCAGGGGTGATCCCTTCGGTGGGAACGCCTTAATAGAATTAAGCGGAGAACTAATTTTCCCAATTCCGTTAGTGGAGCAGATTGGCCAGATACGTTCTCTCTTTTTTGTCGACGTTGGCAATGTCTTTAACACCGACTGTCCACCAGGAACCGTGAATTGCTTCGATTTGTCGCTGGACGAATTACGCTATTCGACTGGATTAGCGATTACTTGGCTTACAGCGATGGGGCCAATGTCGTTTGCGCTGACGTTCCCACTGAATACCGGTCCGTTTGACGAGGTTGAACGTTTTTCGTTCGAGCTTGGCAAAACGTTCTAATTACCTAGCGTTCAGGCCTATACTCCGCGTTTATAGTGTTCGTGGCTACCGTTGTGGACCCCAAAGACCCAGAAGGAGAAGTATGGTGCGTAATAGATCGATAAAGTGGCTTTTACCCGCGACTTTGCTTTTGTCGCTTGGCTCTCAAGCCGAGTTAAAGGTCGCGATAATTAATGCAGAACAAGCGATTGTTCAGAGTGAAGAAGGCAAAGCAAAGATTGAAGCGATTGAAGCTGCGCTTGAAGCCGATCAACTGAAGATTCAATCCCTTAGTGATCAAATCAAAGCCCTTCAGGAACGATTAGCTAAGGATGCTGACGTGATTTCCGATGGAGAGAAACAGAAACTCTCAAAGGAGATCGAAGATCTAAATATCGACGCTCAGTTCGAGCTCCAGAAATACCAAAAGAAAGGCAATGAGCTTCAACAAGACCTTATGAGAGAAATGACTCCAAAACTTCAGGCGGTTCTTCAGGACCTCATCGAGGTCGAGGGATACGATCTCGTTATGCCGCGAGCGGGACTTCTCTACACAAACGCGAAGCACAATATAACCCGTAAAGTCACTGAGAAATTAAACGATAAACAGTGACGAACGAGGCTGGGCAACGCCTGTGAAGCTTGCTGATATCGCTAATCTCGTTGATGCGGAACTCGTAGGCGATAGCAATACGATAATTACCGGTCTTGGCGCATTAGAAACGGCTACCGAAGGCGAGCTTACGCATCTTTCGGGCAGTAGTTACCGTAAATACCTCCCCGGTACGTTGGCATCCGCTGTCATCTTGCAGGCAAATGATTTGGCAGCTTGTCCTACCAATGCACTCGTTGTTGAGAATCCTTACCATGCGTTCGCCGTCGCTTCGATGTTGTTTGAAAAACGTCCGAGGCTGCCGGTCGGCATTCAGGAATCTGCGTCGGTCGATGAAACCGTTTCCGTAGGGGTTGGAGCTAGAATCGGAGCATTCGCAAGAATTGAGCATGGCGCAATCCTTGCCGACGGCGTAGAGGTTGGATCTGGTGTGCACATCGGGGCCGGGTGTGTGATCGGTACCGATACGGTCATTATGCCCCGCGCAGTTCTATACCACGGAGTTCGTGTAGGCGCGCGCTGCATAATTCACAGCGGCGCTGTGATAGGTGCCGATGGCTTTGGATTCGCGCCCGACGCAAAAGGCCACCTGCAACCCATGGCGCAGATCGGTAGCGTTCGACTAGGAGATGACGTCAGTGTGGGTGCGTGCACGACAATCGATAGGGGAACTATCGAAGATACCGTCGTGGGTGACGGCGTTAAGATTGATAATCAGGTACAGATCGGTCACAACTGCCAAATTGGAGACCACACGGTGCTTTGCGGCTGCGTCGGGCTGGTCGGAAGTACGGTTGTTGGACGGAACTGCATGATCGGTGGTGCGGTTGGAGTGGGAGGGGATGGCCCCATCCGTCTGACAGATGGGGTGATGGTGAGTGCGATGACCCATGTTTCACGGTCGATCGAAGAACCGGGGTTGTATTCGGGCGGGGTATTACACGATAAGTCGGCTCGTTGGAAACGCAACGCATTGAGGTTTGGCGAAATTGACCAACTTGCTAAGCGAATACGCCGAGTTGAAAAAAAGACGGAACTGGGAAGCTAAAACGATTAAGGTTTGAGCGTGGTCGATTCGACACACAGCGTTATGGACATAAATGAGATATTCGAATATCTCCCTCACCGATACCCGTTTCTGTTTGTTGATCGGGTGACCGAAATTCGCCCAGGAAAAGATATTAAGGGGTACAAAAACGTAAGTATTGGTGACCCTTTTTTTCAGGGTCATTTCCCGAACCACCCGATTATGCCGGGCGTTCTGCTCGTTGAAGCCATGGCGCAGATCGCGGGAGTCTTAGCGTTCAAAACCAGAGACAACACTCCGGCTGAGGGTTACGTTCACTACTTGGCGGGTACCGATAAGACTCGTTTCAAGCGCCCCGTTGTGCCGGGTGACCGACTGTTGCTCGAAGCCACGATTTTGTCGCACCGCCGCAACATGATGAAGTTCGATTGCAATGCCTATGTGGATGAAGAGCTTGCTTGTACCACGGAATTGTTGTGCGTAGAGCGCAAAATCTAATGGGGGATCCCGGAGAATGGGGCCATTGATTCCATCGTGAGACATCAATGGTCGGATGCTGAAACTGAAGGTGAGCTAAGAGCGGGTCAACGTACTATTGAACGATCCAAATATGGCTAATCCGACGTTGACGATTGGCGTCGTCGCCGGTGAGAAATCCGGGGATATTTTGGGATCGGGACTCATGAACGCGCTAACGAGGCGAACCACGAACCTTCGATTTATTGGTGTCGGTGGGGACCAAATGATCAAGGAGGGTCTTGAACCGCTCGCAAGTATTGACGATCTATCCGTCAATGGATTCGTAGAACCACTCAAACGGTTGCCGACATTGGTTCGGATCATCGGTCGTTTGTATCGATGTTTTAAAGAAGCCGACGTAGTTGTGGGAATCGATTTCAACGTGTTTAACCTGTTGCTCGAACGGTTGGTAAAGCGTAGAGGTGTGCCGACCGCCCACTATGTCAGCCCCGCAGTATACGCGTGGAGACGAAGCCGGATTCGTAAGATCGGGCGGTCCACCGATGTTGTGATGGCGTTGTTTCCTTTCGAGCCTCCTTTATATCGAGATTCCGATATTCGAGCGGAATTTGTTGGTCATCCGCTTGCGGACGAGATAGATCCGAATTTGGATGTAGGCGTCAGAAGCGCGCGCGCGCGTGTTGATTTGGGATTACCAGCTGACGCCCTGGTGATAGGGCTGCTGCCGGGTAGCCGCCTTTCCGAAGTGCGATTTCTCGGTAACGTGTTCGTTGATGCTGCCGCGCTGGCTGTCGATAGAATCAATCCTGGTGGTCGTTACTATCCTTCGGCCGTTTTGGTTATCCCCTGCGTGAGCAAAAAAATTCGATCCCTCTTGACAGAAATTGTTTCAAGAAAAACCGGGATCGATGTACGACTAATCGAAGGCGCTTCCGAGAACGTTATCGCTGCGTCCGACGTTGTCCTAACTAAAGCTGGAACCAGCACGTTGGAAGCACTGCTTTTGGGTCGACCGATGGTGGTTAGCTATCGATTGGGAGGGTTCAGCTATTGGATCGCAAAAAGATTGATTCGCTCGGAATTTGTTGCGCTTCCTAATATTTTGGCGGGTTATGGCATGGTGCCAGAATTGCTTCAAAGCGACGCGACTCCTGATCGCTTAGCGAATGCTCTGGTAAAAGAAATCGAACGATTCAAGAACGATGAAGATCTGAGGCACGCTTTTAGGGGCATCCATCGAAATCTACGGTGTGGAGCGTCGGAGCGCGCGGCCGAAGTTGTTATGTCATTGGTTTACGAAGGAAAGTGAACACAAATGCTGAGTTGGGTGATGCGTCGATACACGCATGTAAAACAGCGGGTATCGATGAGGCAGGTCGGGGACCGCTGGCCGGACCTGTGGTCGCGGCCGCCGTAGTTTTGGATCCCAATCAACCGATTGAGGGTTTGGCTGATTCGAAAGCGCTTAAACACGAACTTAGGGTCTCGCTGAAAAACGAGATCCAAGACCGATCGTTTGGATGGGCTTTGGGCTTTGCTAGTGTTGAGGAAATCGACCAGCTGAATATTCTGCAAGCCACGTTGCTGGCGATGCGGCGCGCGGTCATCAATCTAGGCGTGCCGATAGACATGGCGTTGGTGGACGGGAATGCCGATCCGGGCCTTGACTGTCCGACGAAAACTATTGTTCGAGGTGATACTAAGGTGGCGGCGATTAGCGCTGCATCAATTCTCGCTAAAGTAGCCCGTGACAACCTAATGGTATCTGCGTCGAAAGACTATCCGGAATACGGTTTCGATCGGCACAAGGGGTACGGAACGCGAGAACATATGTTCGCGCTAAAGCAATACGGTCCGAGCAAACTGCACCGAAGAACTTTTGCGCCGGTCCGGGATCTATTAGTGAACGACGAGGAATCCGATAAGAGATAGCGATGGCGTTATTTGCTCACCTTTCTTTGCACACTGAATTTTCGATCGCCGACGGGCTCGTTCGAGTAGAAGCGCTCGCGGAGCGCGCCAGAGAGATGGGCTTTTCAGCGGTGGCGATCACCGATCTAGGCAATCTCTTCGGTACGTTGAAGTTCTATAAGGCGTGCCGGACCGCTGGCGTCAAACCGATCATCGGACTCGAATTGGAGATATTTGAGCAAGCGAAGTCTTATCGTCTAATTGTCTTAGCGACGAATCAACTTGGATACCGCAATCTGCTTAAGCTCGCTTCTCGTTCCTACGTTCGGTCGCAAGATCGTGGAACCTGTCAAAAGGAATGGTTAGAGGAGTTGAATGAAGGACTGATTTTACTCTCGGGTGGGCGGGGCGGTGACGTAGGCATGGCGTTGATAAATACGGAAACATCGGAGGCAGCCGAACGAGCGGCCCATTGGAATAAAGTTTTTAGCAACCGCTATTACATCGAGTTGTCCAGAACCGGGAGGGGTGACGAAGACGAATACATCAGCGCCGCGGTCGCGTTAGCGGAGTTGAACGGGATTCCCGTCGTGGCGACCAATGAGGTTCGTTTCTTGGAATCTAACGATTTTGAGGCTCACGAAGCTCGAGTCTGTATACAAGAAGGTCGAACGCTTGACGATCCACGTCGAGAACGATGTTTTTCCGACCAACAATATCTCCGCTCCGGGGACGAAATGGCCGAGCTGTTTGCCGACATCCCTGAAGCGTTGGAAAACTCTTACGAAATTAGTCGTCGTTGTAACCTACTGGTTGATCTTGACACCTATCACCTACCTATTTATCCGGTGCCGGACGACACATCACTAGAGGAATTACTCACTTCAACGGCTCAGAAAGCGCTTAAGGATTATCTTCGGAACGCCAGTTCCGGGTCCGACGAGATAAACAGCGCTAAATATCTCGCGCGATTAGATTACGAACTGGGTGTCATTAACGAAATGGGTTTCGCGGGCTATTTCCTCATCGTGATGGAGTTCGTCAACTGGGCGAAGCAACGCAAGATTCCTGTGGGTCCTGGTCGTGGCTCGGGAGCGGCTTCGCTGGTTTCTTTCTGTCTAGGCATCACCGACCTTGATCCTTTGCAATACGACCTACTGTTCGAACGATTGTTGAACTGTCTCTTATACACATCTGACGCTGCCGACGAATAGAGAGGTGTAGATCTCGGTGGTCGCCGTATCATT
>CAXDSX010000054.1:0-12250 GCA_963992075.1 uncultured Pseudomonadales bacterium
AATGATACGGCGACCACCGAGATCTACACCTCTCTATTCGTCGGCAGCGTCAGATGTGTATAAGAGACAGCACCATCATTTGTTCCGATGCCGGACCCCCTCACCACGAATATTTGTTTTGGTGGAAAGGATCTTCAGACAGCTTTCATAACGCTGTCGTCAGTCGGGCAGCTTGTTAGCATGACCTGGGATATACCTGGCCTGCCACTCAACTTCCTTAATGTTTGAATGCGATGCCGCCGAAGAATAGGTCTCGCGCTGCTGATATCCGTGGCGTCATGCAGCTACGCGGACCGATTACACTTTGTTATTCCTGCGGGGCCCGGCGGCGGCCTTGATGGCACCGCACGAGAAATAGGCAGAAGCCTAAAAGCAATCAACCGGTATGAAGCCATCAGCTACGAAAATATGCCCGGTGGCGGTGGTGGTAGAGCACTCAGTCAGTACCTCGAAAATCGTTCCCGTTATCAAGATGCGGTGCTCGTTAATTCAACACCCCTAATCGTCAGAAGCTTGCAAGGCTTGTTCCCTCAAAGTTATCGCGACCTAACCCCTATCGCCGGTCTGATTGCAGATTATGGAATTTTCGTGGTCCGCGCTGACGATTCTATTTTGTCATGGGAACAACTTGAAACCGCGTTCAAGACAAATCCATCCTCAATCGTTGTGGGTGGCGGTTCAGCGCGCGGAAGTCTCGACCATATTGTGCTCGCTCTCGCACTCGCTTCCATCAACGTCAACGCTCGAGAAGTACGTTATTTACCTTACGATGGTGGCGCAAAGGCTATGCTCGCGTTATTGAGTGGGGAGGTCCGTGTACTCTCAACGGGATTGGGTGAAACCATGCCGTTTCTAGACGCCGGTCAAGCACGAGCTCTCGCGGTAACCGCAGCCAAACGGATTGAAGTGGTCGCGAATGTACCCACATTGCAAGAATTCGGCCATGACGTTGTCTTTGCCAACTGGCGTGGCATCTTCGCTCAACCACGACTTACGACTAAACGAAAGACTGAACTAATCGAGCAATTTGACGATTTAAGTCAAACGAACGATTGGAACACCACACTACAGAGGCGGGGTTGGGTCGCGTTAAATCTCACCGGCGATGCGTTCGGTGACTACTTGCTCGACCAAGAGATCTTGCTCCGTGCAACCCTAACTAAACTAGGGTTCACCAATTGAAAGGGCGCGTTCTACCGTTAGTCTTACTGGCACTCGGAGCGGTTTACCTAGCATTTGCCTACCGCATCACTCTTGACCCATGGTCCTCCGCGGAACTGGTGAATTCCCGAACGTTGCCGATAGCATACGGCGCGATATTAATCCTACTTTCGGCGATTTTGTTGGTCAGGCGTGTGCAAGTGAACGTTCCACGGAAAAATCTCGGCCCGTTCATTTTAATATCCGTATCCATCATCTGCTTCGGACTTCTTCTTCCCTGGGTTGGTGTCTGGCCGGCTCTTACTTTGTTACTTGTTAGTTGTCTATTGATCATGGAGGAAAGACGCTGGCACATCGTCATCCTTACGCCTCTGCTTACTAGTTTGGGCGGTTGGTTACTGATCGAAATCTTGCTCGGCATCTACGTTGAACCCGGCTTGATTTGGACCTGACGGCTGTGTGGGACGGCATAAGCACCGGCATCGCGACAGCAGTCGACCCAATCAACCTTTGCTGGGTTGTCCTCGGATGCGTTGCGGGAACGTTTATCGGCATGATGCCAGGGTTGGGACCCATCACCGCCATCGCACTAATGATCCCAATCAGCTACGGACTCGATCCAGCTGCTGGCCTGATTATGATGGCCGGCGTCTATTACGGCGCCGTCTTCGGCGGCTCCACTTCATCGATTTTGGTCAATGCTCCTGGCGTAGCCTCGACAGTCGCCACGTCCTTTGATGGTTATCCGATGGCTCGCGCCGGCCAAGCTGGACGAGCACTGGCTATAGCCGCCTACTCGTCATTTGTTGGTGGTTCATTAGGTGCCATCGCGTTACTGCTGTTCGCAACTTCTCTTGCAGCGATAGCTATCCAATTTCAATCTCCCGATTACGCTCTCATTATCGTCATCGCACTTAGCAGCATTGCCGCTTTCGCCGATCGTGGCCAAATTCTCACGTCGCTAATTGCCGCCGTTATCGGTCTTATGTTGGGTACTATCGGTACTGATCCCTCGGCCGGTGTGCAGCGATTTACGTTCGGTCAACTCGACCTGTTGGACGGAATACCCTTCATTCTCCTGGCCATGGCAACGTTTGCATTAGCCGAAGCATTCCGGATGACGGCGGATGGCTCCGCGGGTCCAGCCCCTTCATCTGGCGAAACGAGCGTACGGCTTTATCCCGGCGATGCCCGAGAAATGGCACCAACGGTGTCGCGTAGTTCCGTCTTAGGTTTCCTTATCGGCGTTTTGCCCGGCGCCGGCGCTACTCTCGCAAGTTTCATCGCCTACGACACAGAACGCCGTCTCCAAAAAGAGACAAACCGCGTAAGAGGGATAGCCGCACCCGAATCCGCAAATAATGCCGCATGTACCGGGTCATTCGTTCCACTCCTAACCCTCGGTATTCCCGGCTCAGGCACGACGGCGATATTGCTAGGCGTAATGCTCAGTTATGGCATTCAGCCAGGACCGCGGCTACTCGAAACCGAGCCTCATGTTTTCTGGGGCGTCATTGTGTCGATGTATATCGGCAACCTCATATTGTTAGCGTTAAATCTACCGTTAATCCCGTACATCTCCCGGATCATTTATCTATCGAGGAAAATTCTCATCCCCTTCGTCATCGCGTTCTCCATGCTCGGCGTGTACCTAACAACCATGAATCCGTTCGACATCTTCCTTATGCTCGGTATCGGTTTAGCAGCATTTCTACTTCGGTCTGCCGGTTTTCCTTTAGCACCTTTGTTGTTGGGATTTATTCTGAGTGGAATGCTGGAGGAGAACTTGCGGCGTACGTTGTATCTCTCTGAGGGTTCGTTAACCATTTTCTTCCAGTCGCCATTAAGCACGACGCTTCTCACGCTTTGTTTGATCGTTTGGACGATACCTCTCGTCAGAATCGTAAAAACACTCAGTCGCGGTGGAAATCCCCGTAATTAGCGGTAACATAGCGGCCGCTCACGGAAGTTGAGGACATCTCGTGCGTAGAGGCTTCGGATCTAGCAGCGACAGCGAACACGACGAAAAGATCAATCTGACACCTATGTTGGACGTGGTGTTTATCATGCTCATCTTCTTTATCGTGACCGCTACTTTCGTTAAAGAAATCGGCCTCGACGTAAATCAACCCGAAGACGACAAACCCAAAACGGTCGATCCAGACAAAAAGAGTATTGTTGTTCGGATTACAAATCGCGATCGCATCATGATCGCGTCACGCGATGTGGACGCCCGCTCTGTTCGGGCAAACATTGAACGACTGCATGCTGAAAATCCCGAAGCACCCGTCATCATCCAACCGCACAAAGAATCAAAAACGGAGACTATGATTCTTGTCATGGACTCCGCGCGCCAGGCGGGTGTCTACAACGTCTCTCTAGCTGCGGCTAACTAACAGCCTGATCAGGCCTCGAGCCTAGGTCCTAACATGTCGATTGATCTCCGTTCCGATACGGTTACCCAACCCACGGGGGCGATGCGTGAAGCGATGGCCCGAGCGCAGGTTGGTGACGACGTGTACGGCGAGGATCCTACCGTGAACAAACTAGAACGGTTTGTTGCCGATCTTCTCGGGGCAGAAGAAGGATTGTTCGTTGCTACCGGAACCCAATCCAACTTGTGCGCCTTGTTGAGTCACTGCAATCGGGGAGACGAGTACATTGCGGGCGAAGAGGCTCATACCTACCGATTTGAAGCCGGTGGGGCTGCGGTATTGGGCGGAATTCAACCCCAACCCCTGCCCTTCGAAGCCGACGGAACACTCGCCCTCGACACCGTAATCGCAGCCATTAAGCCCGACGATTATCACTTCGCGCGCTCTCGACTTTTGTGCCTAGAAAATACCCAAGCCGGCAAGCCGCTGAGTGTCGATTACGTCGCGCAAGCCGCTGACGTTTGCAGCCGTTATGGGCTCAACCTGCACCTCGACGGCGCTCGCTTATTCAATGCAGCCGTTGCCGAAGGGGTACCCATAGCAGCATACGGCGGCCTCGTCGATTCGGTTTCGGTATGTCTATCCAAAGGCCTTGGAGCGCCTGCGGGGTCCGTCCTCGTTGGATCTCAACCATTCATTCACGCCGCTCGGCGTTGGCGTAAGATGCTTGGCGGTGGCATGCGTCAAGCAGGCGTCCTTGCAGCAGCGGGTTTATACGCTCTCGAACACCACGTCGACCGACTCGCCGAAGACCATGCTCTCGCAGTCAGGCTCGCCAAAGGAATTGGAGAGAAATTAGGAACTTCAATTAAGCAAGCAACCAACATGGTGTTTGTCGACGTGCCCGAGCTTGACGACATTCGCGCCACACTCGCGCAAAAAAATGTGCTGACGTCAGGGTCAAGGTGGGTTGTGCACCTAGATGTCGCCCAAGACGACGTCGAATTCGTAGTCAACGCAATCTAGAAGTTAACCAACAATCCCCACAATCGTCCCGGTCAAACACGCGACCACCGTACCCGAAAGCAGTGTTTTGGGACCAAGCGTTAATAAGTCTTTACGTCGCTCAGGAACCAAAGCACTGACGCCGCCGATCAAAATACCCAAACTGCCAAAGTTGGTGAATCCACAAAGAGCATAGGTAAGGATAAGTCGTGTATCTGGTAGTAGAGAATCAGCCAGCGCACCGAATTCCAAGTAGGCCACCAACTCATTCAAAATTAACTTGCTGCCCAAAAGGGCTCCAGCAGTTCGAGCATCTACCCATTCAACACCCATGGCCCAGGCCACGGGTGCGAAGACCCAACCCGCCAGCCACTGCAACGTTAACGGCTCGCCAGAGACCATAAAGTTACCGAGCACGTAATTCACGAGGCCGACCAAGCTCATCAAGACGATCACCATTGCGCCGACATTAACTACCAACCTCAAACCATCCATCGTGCCGCGAGAAACGGCGTCCATCGAACTTTCGTAACTGAGAGCATCGGCGAGGTCGCCACCTTCCGTGACCCCTTCTTCGGGGATGAGGATACGAGCAACTAAAACAGCTCCTACGACATTGACGACAGAAGCCGTCAGTACGTGTCCGATAGCCCCTTCGATCACGGGTGCCAACACGTTTGCGTATAACACCATGATCGATCCGGCGACCGTTGACATGCCGCAGGTCATCACCACAAACAATTCAGAACGCGACAGATTACGCAGGTATGCTCGGATGACTAACGGAGCTTCAACCATTCCTAGAAATACGCTCGCCGACGCGGCAACTCCCACGGCACCCCCAACGCCTAACGAACGGCGCAATGCCCACGAAAATCCACGGATCACAACAGGCAGTACCCGCCAATGCCATAGCAATGCAACGACCACGCTGAAGACCAAGATCTGCGGTAGTACCCTAAAGGCAAAAATATAGGGCATCGAATCGGCGGTTAATTCGAAGGGCAGATTCGTGTCACCTCCCAAGAAACCAAACACGAGCCTCGTCCCTTCGCGCGTCGCCGCTTCCATGGCGTACACAATCTCGTTGAGCGATAGCAGCGCTTGACGGAAAAATCCTACGTTTAAAAGCACGTACGCGAGTACTACTTGAATTAGGAGAGCAATCGCTAATTGTCTAACACTGACGGCGCGGCGGTCTTCGCTCAACAACCACGCAAAAGCTAACAACCCAATAAGACCGATCAGTCCTTGCACAAAGAAGCATCCATTGGTAGACCCTCTAAAGTTTACTCGAAGGAGGACGTCTCATCGCGCGCATATTGATCACGGGCACCCTTGCCATCGACTATGTTGCTACGTACGCAAACGATTTCAACGCGTTGCCACGCCACCAGGGACTAAATTTTTCGATCCATCTCGACGGACTCCGTCGACATTTCGGCGGATGTGCCATGAACCTCGCCTACAGCTTGAAACACCTTGGCCACGACCCGATTCCCTTTGTGTTTACGGGTCGGGACCTTGACGAAGACTATCAAGCGCACCTGTCCCGAATGGCCATAGATCAAGACGGGATCATTCAAGTCGAAACCGCCATCCACTCCTCTCACGCCTTCATCTTTACGGACGTTAAAGGCAATCAGTTCACCGGCTTCTATCCGGGCCCAACACGAACCGAAGAATTCGAAACGCACCTACGTCGCGTTATTTATGAGAAGCGTGATATCGACTACGCCATCACCGCACCCGATATCCCAGCTAACATGATCGCGGCCGCGAGAATCTTGAACGAATGCGGCGTGCCTTTCTTGACCGATCCAGGCCAGGGGCTTACCGATTTCACGCCATCCGACTGCCACGGACTGATGGAACAATCTGATCAGGTGATTGTGAATCAATTCGAATACGAGACGTTACGAAAGCACACCAACGTCGACGCCATCAAGGAACTCGTTATTACTATGGGATCCGAAGGCGCTCGCTGGACGAGCCCCAATGATGAAGGTGCCGAGTCTGCCGTCAAACCTATCCGAATCGTCGACCCGACCGGTTGTGGAGATGCCTTTCGAGCGGGGTTGGTCCACGCGCAACTATTAGGCGCGAGCAAACGCGACTCTGTCCGTTGCGGCGCCGTCGTGGCAAGTATCAATATCGAGTCCCTCGGAACCCAAGCACACAGCTTAGACAATCTGGCGGAACGCTACAGTGGTGCCTGGAAGGAACGACCGAGCTGGTTATAACGATTTCGCGTGGCTAACATGGCGCAATGAAAGACGGATCTATCATCCTACTGAACGGGTCTTCGAGTTCGGGCAAGACCACGCTCTCCATGATGTTGCAGCAGCTGCTCCGCGACCCCTACCAGCACGTTGCGCTAGATCAATTTCGGGACGGACTTCCAGGACGATACCGCGGCTTCAATTCCCCTGACGGTACAACTGGATCAGACGGACTAAACATCACCCCCGTCGAACTGAACGGTGAATCCGTGACAGCAGTTCGGTTCGGAGTCCATGGCGAGAAACTACTCAAAGGCATGCGGCGGGCCATAGCCGCCATCGCCAATACCGGCTTGAACGTCATCATCGACGATCTTCTTTTCGAAGAATCTTTCGTCGAAGATTACGCTCACGTCCTCGCTGAATTCGACGTGACGATCGTTGGCGTGCGCTGCCCGCTCGATGTTGTTCGACAACGTGAATCTGAACGCCCCGGACGTTTTCCAGGCACGGCAACGTGGCACTTCGACAAAGTGCACGAGCACATGATTTACGACGTAGAGGTAGACACCGCCAATAAATCGCCGAGGGAATGCGCCTTAACAGTCATGAACGCCCTAGAAAACAAACCGGCTATGTCGGCGATACGCCAGCTCGCCGCTCGCTATCCGCCAACAAACGACTAGCTCGGCAACTGGGAAAGTTTGGCGATAATCAGGGGAATGCGATCATTGCCGAAGTACATATCGACACCATCAACGAACATTGTTGGTGAACCAAAACCGCCACGATCCACCAGCTCCTGGGTATTTTCCCTTAACTTTGATTTGTATTCGTCTGAACGGATTTTTTCGTTGAACTCGTCGGGAACGATGCCTACCGAGTTCACGATCTCTGCCAAAACGTCGTCTTGTGATATATCAAGTAGTTCGCCCCAGTACGCCTCAAAAACTCGACGCGCGTACGGAATCAGGACGTCTCGTTCGATCGCAACGAATGCACCGCGCATCGCTTTAACGCTGTTCACCGGGAAGACTGGAGGCGAACCTATGTCGATACCCACGTATCCTGCCCAATCGGCTAGATCTTTGCGGTAATAGTCGGCCTTCGCCGGCACAGGGTTTTCGCGCGACGCATAAACGCTAGGATTCACCGTATTGAATACGCCACCGACAAGAAATGGCCGCCATTCAATCGCGATCGACTGACCTTCAATCGACCGTTGGATTTGTTCAAAAGCTAAATAAGTCCAAGGACTTGAGCAGTCAAAGAAGAATTCCAGAGTTCGCATACCGCCCAAGGTTATACGGTTGACAGGACCCACGAAAGAACGTTCCATCGTTTCTTCGTTTACGTAGGGGAAGGGTATTGAAATTCACATGGTTTAATTTAATGCCTTGGCCATATCTTCCCGAAGACTTTCGGGAGAAGTACCGATCCGTATGGGTCGATATACCCAATTCACTCTATGACCCAGTACGCGGGCACGAGCTCTATAACGTCTATCTAGACGAACTCGAATATGCAGAAGAGTGTGGTTTCGATGGTATCGGAGTAAACGAACACCACGCCAACGGCTATGGTCTCATGCCCTCTCCAAACCTCATGGCCGCGGCATTAGCTCGACGAACCTCCAAGTCGGCTCTGGTGGTTCTAGGTAATTCCATCGCTCTCTACAATCCACCTCTAAGGGTCGCCGAAGAATTTGCAATGCTCGATGTCATCTCCGGTGGCCGTCTTTTGGCGGGTTTCCCCGTTGGGACATCAATGGACACCAACTATTGTTACGGACAAATTCCTGCTCTGACGCGCGAAAAGTATCGCGAGGCTCACGAACTTATTATGCGAGCGTGGCGGGAAGACGAGCCCTTTACATTTAACGGTCGCTATAACCAACTGCGCTACGCGAACTGTTGGCCCAAACCGATCCAGTCGCCCCCTCCAATCTTTATCCCCGGCGGCGGTTCCTTGGAGACTTACGATTTCTGTCTCGAAAACGATTACGTCTATTGCTATTTAAGTTTCACGGGATATCTACGCGCCAAGCAGTTGATGGACGGCTATTGGGAACGAGTTGCTGAGTACGGCAAAGATGATTCTCCTTACCGTGCCGGATTCGCGCAAACCATTGTCGTTGCGGAAACGGATGAAGAAGCTGAGCGAGATTACAGAGAACACATCGACTACTTCTACAACCGTTGTTTACACGTGTACCCAGGATTTGCCGATGCACCTGGATATCGCACAATCAAGACCCTTAAAGCGAACGTCACATCGCAGATGACCGAGCAAGGGTTTGGAAACGTAGCTAGCATGAGCTGGCAACAGCTAATCGATGACGGCTACATCATCGCAGGAAGCCCCGACACTGTAGCGAATCAGATGAAGGAACTAGTGACCAGCTTACGCGTTGGCAACATTTTCTGTCTCATCCACGTAGGCAACATGCCCCAAGACAAATGCATGCGTTCGACCAAGCTGTTCGCTGAGGAAGTCATCCCCCAACTCCGCGACATGTGGCCCGAGTACGAAGATGACAATCGGTTTTGGGTTTCGCCAATCGACCACGCGAACCGCTCAGCCGCGGCTGCGATAGGGGGCTGATGTGGAGTCCCACATAATTGAGGTTGGTCATCCCAACAATCGAAGCAGTATCCGCGTTTACGAAGGCGGCAAAGGGCCCGAGCTGTTATTTCTTCACGGGGCCGGCGGCTTGTTTCCCGATGATCCTTTCCTTGAGTCACTGGCGAGTCATTATCACGTCTATGCGCCCTTGTTACCTGGGTTCGAAGACTCGGAAGGTGGAGATCATCTACGCAACATGCTCGACTTCACTCTGCACGCTTTTGACGTGTTTGACGCTCTCTCCTTGCATCAACCGCTTGTGGTTGGCCATTCGATGGGCGGGATGATCGCAGCCGAAATGGCTGCCATCGCACCCTCAGAGATCCAAAGGTTAGCGCTTTTGGCACCAGCAGGATTGTGGAAAGACGACTACCCTATCGAGGATCTCTTCAGTAAGCTGCCGTTCGAGCTGCCGGCACTTCTTTTGCACGACCCAGAAAAAAACGGTGCCCTGTTGTCGTCCGGCGGGAACTTTAACGATCCGGATTTCCTCTCAGATTTTCTTGTTGGAAATGCACGTCGCCTGGGAATGGCGGGCAAATTGTTGTTTCCTGTTCCAGATCGTGGTCTGCGTGACCGTCTGTATCGCATTACAGCCCACACTGCCATCATTTGGGGAATATCCGATCGACTAATTCCACCGTTGTACGGAGAGGATTTTGTCAGTGAAATCCCAAGCGCTACGTTACACAACGTTGAAGAAGCTGGTCACATGCTTCAGTACGAACAGACGGAAGCGGTCATCCAAATTTTGGCAACCCTCCATAACTGATCGACTCTCTGCTCAATGAACGCGCGCAGCGATGATCTAGAGCAACTCCGTTTGATGATCGACGTAGCGAAGCAAATCGTCGTATTCACTGGCGCTGGAATCAGCACCGAATCGGGGATACCCGATTTCCGAAGCCCAGGCACTGGTCTCTGGAACAAGATCAAACCCATCGAATTCCAGGACTTCGTCGCGTCCGACGAAGTTAGACAAGAATCCTGGAGAAGGCGTTTCTCTGGCGATCGAACCATGGAAAATGCGGTTCCGAATAATGGTCACCGGGCGGTCGCTCAACTTGTGAAGGAAGAGAAAGTGTCCGCGGTGATCACCCAAAACGTCGACAACTTACATCAAGATTCGGGCATCGACGATGAGAATGTCATCGAATTACACGGCAACGCTAAGTACGCAAAATGCTTGTCCTGCCAAACTCGATACGAGTTGGAGGATCTGGAAGCTCAGTACAAGAAAGAAGGTCGCGTCGACCCGTGCAGTCGATGCGACGGGATCATCAAATCGGCGACCATTTCCTTCGGTCAAGCCATGCCTGAGAAAGAGATGGAACGAGCCCGCCGCGCAACAAGCCAGTGCGATCTATTTATTGTTATCGGCTCGTCTTTAGTGGTCTATCCCGCAGCCGGGTTTCCCGAATACGCTAAACAACTTGGAGCCGGATTGGCTATCGTCAATCGTGAAGAAACACCGCTCGATCACTTAGCCGACGTCACGGTTCACGAGGAAATAGGGCCGTCTCTGAGCTACGTCGTCGGACTTAACTAGCCCACCTTACATCGGCCCTGCAACGTAATGTCGAAAGGATGTTTTATAGACGCACTATGAATGAGATGGCCCAAGTTCTATTACCGGTACATATCCTAGCTGGAACAATTGCTC
Organism: uncultured Pseudomonadales bacterium; assembly: GCA_963992075.1. GTDB lineage: Bacteria > Pseudomonadota > Gammaproteobacteria > Pseudomonadales > Azotimanducaceae > UBA11889. Next base: position 11,052 of record CAXDSX010000054.1, read on the forward strand.
TGCTTTGTGCTGCTCTCGCAGTTTCATCTGAAAAGGGCAAAAAGCTCCATGTGCTTTCAGGTAGAACATATATCTGGTGCATGGTTGCCATCTTCTTAACCGCGATCCCAATGTCGATTATCAGCAGCAACATCTTTTTGTTTCTAATAGCTGTCTTTTCTTTCTATCTGGCTTTCTCAGGTATGCGCTTTGCCAGGAATAGAAAGGGTGTCGCGACGACTCTGGATTGGGTCGCCGTTAGCTTGATGATTTTGTCAGGCGCAGGGATGTGGATACTGGCTGGAATCTACTTCACGAATAACGACTCGCAATACATACCTCTTCTGGTTTTTGGGTTCCTAGCACTCTTCTTGGGCTACGGTGACTACAGTAGTCACAAAAATAAGACAGCCACTGGAAAAGAAAGACTAGCGAAACACTTAACCAATATGCTTGGAGGCACGATAGCGGTAATTACCGCTGTTTTGGTTGTTAATCCTCCTTCCGATCCAGAATGGGTTTGGTGGGTGCTTCCAACCGCGTTAGTAACACCAGTTATTTATTGGTCGAAGTTGAAGGTTCTGAAATGAAGTTCCACACTATGTAACAAGAGACATATAAGAACGAGGCATTGGTGAAATGAAAGGACCAATACACACTGAAATAGACACTAACGCCGCTGCAAAAACGGGTTTAGCTCCGGCCTTTATGGTCGCCATAGAGCAAAATTTTCCAGATGATCTTCGTATTATTCAGGATGATCTAACAGAACGGATGTTGCCTTTTTATTTACGTTTGTTTGTTGGACTTACGAGAATCACTGCGATCCGCGATTGGGTGGTCAGGACCATGGATAAACAGGTTCGAGGAATATGGAGTGGTCTCTTGTGCCGAAAGTGTTACATACGTGACAAGTTAACGTTATCAATTACCGAGCCGAATTCATTTGGTGCTGTAGTGAATTTAGGAGCCGGCTACGATGCTCTGCTCTATAGACTAACTGCTCTAGAAAATATCCCCGCCTGGGAAGTTGACCAATCAACAAATATCAAAAGTAAGCGCAAGGGCTTATCAAGAGCTTTAGGCCAATTACCAAAACATATTTCGCTTGTTCCAATTAACTTTGTCACACAAGAATTGAGCGCTGTACTAAGTGAATATGATTCTGTCTCTTATACACATCTGACGCTGCCGACGAATAGAGAGGTGTAGATCTCGGT
>CAXDSX010000055.1:0-12236 GCA_963992075.1 uncultured Pseudomonadales bacterium
TTCGGCAAATAAACTCCGGCAAGGCGGCCTAAAAGCAATCGAACGCATCCCCGTTCACCCGCGACACGCCCGGCGACTGCCGCGCCAAATTTACAATGCACTCGTCGCCGACTCGAAGCTTTTAGATGTCGACGGCGTTGCCAATACGCTCGAGCACACGATGCCCGGTTTGTCTGTTCGCCACGAACTTCATCTAAATACCCGGCCCGCGCTTCTGATCTGCGGTCGATTTGAAACTTCGTTCCAGTCACACCGCGAGTTCGCCGAAAAAAAGATGCCCCATCTTACCGTCCGGGAAACGGACACCGGACACGCCGTCAATATGCAGGGAGCGGAAACTTTTAATGCCGCCGTCGAAACATTTATACAGTCCACCAGCTAACCAACAAAGCCATAACGTCGATACTCAGATCGAGGAGCGGGCCATCGAGCTATTCCAAACGACCTCTTCCATGGCGTTTTGTCAGGCGTTATCTACATCCAATCCTCGGCTATCAAGAGGCAAGGGGCATGACCCTCTTCCGGGATGTTCTGAACAAGCAAGAACAACGGTCTCGGATACGAATCGGCGATTCGTTTCGGTGTGAATGCAACGTTGAAGCGGAAGCCCGAGCGCAACAACATTTCGTCGTCAACGACATGCCCGAAGGTGTTATGCGGTCCCACCAATTGGGTAAACGTCCTTAGACTCGATATCACCGCAACTTGCAACAACTTGTACGGGAATCGACGACTTTTGGATTTGAATCTCCTCTTCGCCCAGGTTTGTCTGGAAAAGCACCCGGTCTTCGCGAACGTCCAATAGCGCTTCGACCCTCCCAGTCACCTGCAATTCCGCGAATTGGGCCTCCGGCGGAAACGCTGATCGCCCACGCACATGAGGTCGCGATAAGTCTCCCGATTCGATGGTGGTGACAAACGCATTGACGTCATCCACGTCGACTCGGCCATATAGAACCCCCTGCGGTAACGTCAGGACGTTCGGTGCAAATCGATGGCCTCCGAGATGGGTCGTTTGCCAAACACGCTCACCAACCAGTTCCTTTAAGCCCTCAAATGTGGGCAATCCATATCGCGCACAGCAAAAATCTCGCTGCCCATTAGTACATACGAAGTAAACATTTTCTCGCATCGGTATTAGATCTGCCGTGAGGACATCGATCTCACGCACGGCCTCGTAGTCGGACACCTCGATGCGACCCACCGCATTATCCCGAGCGACAAACAACGTCGTCGTGCCTGCGTCGGTGTCGGGCCGACGAATGAATTGCGGCCGAGCTTTCAAGCCCTTTTCAGCACAATTCTCGACACTGGCCTCAAGCCATCGACTGGTTTCGTCGTCCAATCCGTTGTCTTCGATCGCTCTAGGTTTCCAGGATGATTTGTATTCAAGCAGTAGCCACAAATCGACAGGATCGGCCGTTCCTAACATCGGTTCACCCTGAGCGCGACTGAGGTCCGAGCAATATTCACGATCGCGTTTCATCGCCCGATTCTACCCTGTTGAACCCATGACCGCCGGCGTACGTTCCTGGTATCGAGATGATCGTTACCATCCAACGTTAAACTTGATCACTTCGTTGCCAAGCGAAACCGAGCCTGACACACTCGGACGCATGAAGGACCGAGCCAGTACCGTCGGAGAACTCCGCGCCAGCGGCTACAACACACTCCCTGTCAAAGTTGAAATACGCCAAAACCTGATCAAGAAATTAAAGGCGGGCGACCCGCTTTTTCCCACCGTTGTCGGTTATGACGATACCGTCCTACCACAAATCACCAACGCCCTCCTTGGAGGACAGGACCTCATACTGCTAGGTGAACGCGGCCAAGCCAAATCACGCTTAGTACGAAGTTTGGTCACGCTCCTCGATGAATTCGTTCCCGTTTTGGAGGGCGCAGAAATCCCCGAGGACCCCTACGATCCCATCACCGAAACCGGAAAGCGGATCATCGCGGAGGAAGGTGATGACGCGATGATTAAATGGCTACATCGAGATGAGCGTTTTGGCGAGAAACTCGCGACGCCCGACATCACCATCGCCGACCTGATTGGGGAAATCGACCCCATCAAAGTAGCCGAAGGGCGGTATCTTGCCGACGCCATGACAATCCACTTTGGCTTAATTCCTCGAGTCAACCGAGGCATCTTTGCGATTAACGAACTCCCTGATTTAACCGAACGAATTCAGGTCGGAATGTTAAACGTCCTTGAAGAGCGCGATGTGCAAATCCGAGGCTTTCGAGTCCGACTGCCATTGGACGTATTCCTCGTCGCAACCGCCAATCCCGAGGACTACACGAATCGCGGCCGTATTATCACGCCACTCAAGGATCGATACGGGGCGCAGGTCCGGACCCATTATCCCCAGGAAATCGCGCAAGAAATCTCCATCATGGAGCAGGAATCCACCGAACTCGATTTAGACGGTCACAACTTATACGTTCCCGCGTATATGAAGGAAATCATCGCAGAGATCACGCACCAGGCACGCCTTTCGCCGGACATTAATCAGCGCTCGGGTGTATCCGTTAGAGCATCAGTTGCGAACTACGAAGCGCTTGTCGCCAACGCTTTTCGACGGGCGCTTCGTCTAAGTGAAAAGAACATCGTGCCGCGGATATCCGATTTACCCTTTATCGTTCCTTCTCTGCACGGCAAGCTCGAGTTCGAAGCGATGGAAGAAGGCCAGGAAGACAAGATTACCTCTCGAATTTTTGTCGCTGCGATAAAAAAAGTGTTCGATCGGCATTTTGATGTTGGTGATATTGAATCCATCGCATTAGCGTTCAACGAGGGCTTGACTGTCGAGATCGGCGAAGCCGCAGAAACCGCAGACTACGCTGCAATCGTCAAACAGGTTGAAGGCCTCAAGGAAGCAGTAAAAGGCTTGTCGACACGTAAAGCCGAAGTGCCGGCTGCGGTCGAATTCGTGCTGGAGGGACTGCACCTGCACGAGTTACTCAACAAGTACACTGTCGGGCACAAAGCCTCCTTCTCGGGCTAGCTGACGATGCGTCGCATTGCCACACGTTTTCGCTACGGTTCGTGGGATGGCTCGCAACAAAACCCCTTGTCCGCAGACGACGTTCTCGGCGCAATCGCCGAGGACCTGATGGAATACGGGGACCTAAAGTGGGCAATGCGTAACCTTATGTCCCGCGGTATGCCGATGCCTGACGGCGGCTACATGCAAGGGTTACGCGACATGCTGAAACAGCTCCGAGACAAAAAACGTGAGCGCCTACAACAATTCGATCTCTCCAGTGTGATGCAGGACATCGAAAAAAAGCTCGCTGAAATCCTCGCAATGGAACAAAGCACCATCAACGAATGGCTCGATCAAGACAACCAAGAATTTGCCAACGACGTATTGCGGAAAATCGCTGAGCGGAGCCAAGAAACGTTGGAAGAACTCCCCAACGATCCTGCCGGAAAGATGAAGGCTCTAGAAACCTACGAATTTCTCAACCCGGATGCCCAAAGGAAATATCTCGAGCTCTTAAACGAACTGCGCAAAGCGATGGCACAAACGTTCTTCCAGAATGTCGAAAACATGGTCAAAGACCTTTCGGACGGTGATATCGAGCGAATGAAAGACATGGTCCAAGCCATGAACGACATGTTAGTCAAGAAAATCGCCGGCGAGGACCCAAAGTTTGAAGACTTCATGGACAAATTCGGCGACATGTTTGGAGACAACCCTCCTAAAACGCTTGACGAATTGCTCGACCAAATGCGTCGCCAGATGGCCGCGTCACAGTCGTTAATGAACTCTTTGACCTCCGAGCAACAACAACAACTCCAGGCATTAATGTCGGATCGCTTAGGTGACCCAGAGCTTGAATCCGCCCTCAGAAAACTAACGCAAGAAATGGATTTCCTTGATCCGCAAGGATCCCGCTACCGCTTCGAGGGTACGGAGCAAGTGGATCTCGATGCCGCCATGGAACTCATGGACGAAATGCACCAGATCGACGACCTCATGGCCCAAGTACAAGCAGCCGAGCGCGGCGGCGACCCGGACCACATTGATAGCGAGCTGGTGGAATCACTTCTGGGCGACGACGCGGTGGAGTCCATCGACGACCTAAAGAAATTACTCGATGCTCTCGAAGAAGCCGGTTACGTGCGACCCACCGGCGACGACAAGTGGGAGATAACACCTCGTGGATCGCGAATGATCGGGCAACGTGCACTTGGTGAGATCTACGCGCGACTGCGACGACAAAGCTTGGGTAACCATGCCATACCCGAGGAAGGCCGTTTTGGTGAACGTCTTGAGCAGACGAAGACACACGAATTCGGCGATCCCTTTCATTTACATATGCCGCGGACGATTCGCAACGCCATCGATCGGGACGGTCCGCGCACACCCGTTCATCTGCGTCACGAAGATTTTGAGATTTATCGGTCCGAACAAGTCACGTCTACGGCAACCGCAATGCTCGTGGACCTTTCATGGTCGATGGCGTTGCGCGGTTCGTTTCAATCTGCGAAGAAAGTCGCGCTCGCACTACACAACCTCATCACGTCCCAGTACCCACGCGATTCTTTTTACATCATCGGTTTTGCCGCTTATGCACGGGAGCTAAAAGCCCACGACCTGCCGTTCCTCCAATGGGACGAGTATTTACTCGGCACGAACATGCAACACGCGCTGCTATTAGCAGAACGATTGTTGGCAAAACACGACGCCTCGACCAAACAAGTCATCATGATCTCTGACGGCGAACCGACCGCCCATCTCGAAAAGGGACAAGCACAATTTGCTTATCCACCAACATCCGCGACCATCCGCGAGACGTACAAGGCGGTCAAACGTTGCACGCAAAAGGGCATCGCCATCAACACATTCATGCTTGACGCCAACCAGTACTTGAAGGAATTCATGGACGACATCGCTCGTATCAACGGTGGCCGCGTGTTTTACACATCGCCCGAAAAATTAGGCGAGTACATTCTCGTCGATTACGTTCAGCATAAACGCAAGAAACTCGCTGGCCGCTGAGTCAATTATTACGCGATGGTTCGCCCCGATTTCCTATTACCGATCAATAGGACCGTGGGAGTTCCAGTACATGCTCCGTCACGTAGTTCAGTATCATTTCCTGGGAAATAGGCGCGATTCGCATTAAACGCGCTTCCCGCCAGTATCGTTCAACGTGGAATTCGCGCGCATAGCCAAAGCCGCCGTGTGTTTGCACCGCCTGATCCGCCGCCTGAAACGCGGCGTCCGCGGCCAACCACTTCGCCATGTTTGCCTCAGCGCCGCAAGGTTCGCCGTTGTCGAGTAACCACGACGCCTTCCTAATCATCAATTCCGCTGCATCGAGCCGCATCTGTGCCTCGCCCAACGGGAAGGACACTCCTTGGTTCTGACCGATTGGCCGACCAAATATTTCCCGTTCCTTGGCATAACCGACGGCTCGGCGCATTGCCGCACGACCGATGCCAAGTGCTTCTGCAGCAACGAGGATGCGCTCAGCATTGAGGCCGTCCAATAAGTATCGAAATCCCTTACCTTCCTCGCCAACCCGGTCCGTCCGATGGACCGGAAGATCGTCGTAGACGACCTCACAAGACGCGACCGCATTGCGTCCGACTTTATCGATGGGTGAAATGGTGACCTCAGGGCGTTGCAATTCAGCCAACAACAACGTCATCCCCTCGGTTCGCTTGGCGACCGCGTCCTTTGATTCGGTGCGCACCAATAGCAGGACGCGTTCTGAATCCAATGCCTTGGTGGTCCATACCTTACGTCCTTTGACCAAGTAGTGATCGCCATCTAACCGAGCCGCGGTCTTAATCGATGTGGTATCCGTACCCGCATCGGGTTCCGTGACACCAAAAGCGACATGAAGGTCCCCCGCCGCCACACGAGGCAAATATTTTTGCTTCATGTCCTCCGATCCGTACTTGACCACCGGATGCATGCCGAAGATCGACAAGTGAATGCCACTTGCACCGTTCATGGCTGCTCCCGACGCAGCCACTTCTTCTAATACGATCGATGCTTCGGTAATACCCCGACCCGAACCACCGTATTGTTCTGGGATCGCAATACCAATCCAACCAGCCTCCGCTAACGCGTTGTAGAAGTCCCAAGGGAAAAGGTGTTCGTTGTCGCATTTCGACCAATACTCGTCCGGGAAGTCCGTACAAATCTTGCCGATGGCATCACGAATGAGTTGATGTTCGTCAGTCGTTTCAAAGTCCATGCCCCGAGGTTAGCATGGCCGAAGAACCCTGACAGGGCTGTCAAGAACATTGTCTGGAAAGTACTTTGAAGAGTTGGAAGTCGGTCTAACATTTGAGCACGAGCCGGGTCGGACGGTGACCGAAACCGACAACCTGCTGTTTACCGCGCTGACGCAAAATCCACAGCCGCTCCATCTCGACGCGGAATTTGCAAGCCAATCCATACACGGCAAGATATTAGTCAACAGCATTTTCACCCTAGGACTCGTCGTTGGTTTGTCTGTTGCCGATACCACCCTCGGCACCACCCTCGGCAACCTCGGATTTGATCAAACGACCTTTCCGCACCCAGTTTTCATCGGCGACACCATCCGCGTCGCTTCGAAAGTCGCCGACCGACGGGCCAGCCGATCCAAACCCGATCGGGGCATCGTCACCTTCGACCACACTGGCACCAATCAACGCGGTGAAATTGTCTGCTCCTGCCGCCGCGGTGCCATGATGATGCGAAAACAAACATGATCACCGAATCTCGCACGCGGTTACGACGCTCGATGCACTTTGTCCCTGGTGCCAACGAGAAAATGTTACTCAAGTCCCTTGCGAGCGAAGCCGACAGCCTCGTTCTCGATCTCGAAGACGCGGTCATCCCTGAACAAAAAACTCGAACCCGCCAAACCATTGCCGATTGGCTTCGCGAGATCGACTTTGACACGAAAGAAGTGACGGTAAGGATTAATCCGTTAAACACTCCTTGGGGCTTCGACGACCTCAAAGTGACCATGGAAAATCCTCCTGACGCGTACGTGATACCCAAACCGAGCCACGTTACTGATCTCGATCTTATCGATACGGAGTTGACTCAACTTGAACGGTTTTACGGACACCCTCAACGCAGCGTCGGGCTGATACTGATCACTACAGAGACTCCTGCAGGAGCGCTGAACCTTCCGACCTTCGGTACTTGTCCACGCATTGTGGCAATGTCTTGGGGTGCCGAGGATCTGTCTGCCGCGCTTGGGGCGCCGCGAAACCGCGACAAACACTCCGACTACCTCAGCGTATATGAATATTGCCGTCATCAGACCCTGCTCTGTGCCGTTGCGACGGGGGTTCAACCGATCGACTCTGTCTTCGTCGATCTCGCCAACCAACAGGCCTTTGAACGCGAGTGTTACGAAGGTTCCTCACTTGGATTCACAGGAAAAATTACGATCCACCCAGATCAAATACCCATCGTCAATTCAGCGTTTACACCTACCGATGCAGACGTTGACTTGGCACAACGACTAGTAGAAGCCTTCGAGGAAGCCGAAACCGAAGGGAAATTGGCGTTTCGTTTCGAAGGTCAAATGGTCGACGCACCCCACGTCAATCGAGCGCGCGCGTTGCTGCAACGAGCATGCCAAGCCAGAGGACCTGAATAATGCTGGAATTGAACACGGACCGGATGCGAGCCGAGATAGCCGATGGAATCGGCTGGATGACATTCAATAATCCATCCCGTCACAACGCACTGTCCCTCGAGATGTGGCGAGCCATAGGCGAAATCGTCAGCCATTTCGAAGGTGACAAAGACGTCCGAGTTATCGTCATGACAGGCGCCGGCGGCAAGGCGTTTGTTTCGGGTGCAGACATTAGCGAGTTCGACAAACAACGGTCGAATTCGGAACAAAAAGAGGAATACGCTCGTATCTCTGCGTCCGGTAGTCACGCCTTAGCCACGGTCACCAAACCCCTCATCGCCATGGTTGAGGGCTACTGCATAGGTGGCGGTCTCGCGACTGCGTTGGCTGCAGACATACGCTTCGCGAGCCCTGACTCGTCCTTCGGCATTCCGGCGGCCAAACTCGGCCTCGGTTACGAATACGCAGGGCTTGCGAAACTGGCTCGCGTGGTTGGGCCGGCACGCGCCCGCGATATTCTGTTTTCCGCCAGGTTCCTGAGCGCTGAAGAAGCCCAAAACGCTGGCCTCGTGCAATTCATATCGCCCCGCGACCGAATTCGAAACGACGTCATCACGTACGCTAAGCAAATCGCGACGAATGCGCCCCTGACCGTGTTGGCGGCCAAGGCCGCTATTAACGCTTATGAAAGGGGCGGTCAGATCGATGACGTTGAAGCAGTTGAAGCCTTAGTGAGCGCTTGCTTTGACTCTGACGATTATAAAGAGGGTCGACGCGCGTTCGCCGAAAAGCGACCGCCCGAGTTCACCGGTCGCTAAGTTTCCGCAGCCGCCAACTCTGGGTAATTAGGCTCGATCAAGAATTGCCTTTGACTCAACACCCAATAGATTGAAGTACAGGAGGGCGCATGGATGACAACGTTGTAACTGCTGGAGTCGTCGTTATCGGCAACGAAATTTTGTCGGGACGTACACAGGACACCAACTTGCAATTCATCGCGAAATATCTCGTTGGTAAAGGCATCTCGATTGGGGAGGCCCAGGTTGTACCAGACATCGAATCCATCGTCGTACGGACGGTGAACGATTTCCGTGCACGCTTTGACTACGTGTTGACAACGGGTGGCATTGGACCAACTCATGATGACATCACAACCGACTGCATCGCCGCCGCCTTTAACGTTGGTGTCGTCGTCAACGCCGACATCGAAACCCGTATTAGGAACCGTCCTGCCCCAGACGACGTAATGGCTTCCCGCCTGCGTATGGCGAGAGTTCCGGAGGGTGCAACATTAATTGACAATCCAACTGGAGGACCACAAGGCTTCGCCATTGAGAACGTGTACGTCATGGCGGGGATTCCCTTGGTTATGCAAGCGATGCTGTCGACAATCGAATTTCGTGGCGGCGCGATCGTCCACTCTCGATCCGTTACGGCCCACCTAGGCGAAAGCGAAATCGCCGATGACCTTACTTCTATACAAGAAACGTATTCACAGATCGATATCGGTAGTTACCCTTTCTATCGCAACGACATTTACGGCACCAGCTTAGTCCTGCGGAGCGCTGACGAATCGGCTCTGGATGCGGCCCTGGAAGAACTGTGCGCGGTCATCACGCAACGCGGACAAACTCCTTTAGACATCGAGCGCGACTGAACGAGGGTCCAATCCCAACAGATGTACCGGACATGGTCAGGTCTTAGCCTATTCCTCCTTATCCAGTGTGTGGGATCCGTGAGTGCGACCGAATGCCCGCAAGATTTGCGCCGGGCCAATGCTCCGGCAACTCCTGAATTAAGTCGGCCCGACGGGCATCGCGCCTCGCCTCTTTTCATGTGGCGCTACCGTAAATCAACGGGGGAGCTCTACCTTGTCGGCTCAATTCATGCATTAAACGCAACCCTGAGAACACTTCCCGATCAGCTTGAAAACGCATTTCAACAGTCAACCCACCTGGCTGTCGAAGTCGATATAACGTCACCAAACCTCCTCAATCCAACTTGGGTAACGGAGCATCTTTTACTTCCCAACAATAGCCGCCTCAGTAGCTTGCTTAACGAAACCAGACGAGAGCGGCTGTCTTGCCTTCTTCCGCAACTGAACATTAATTACGAGTCGATTGGTCGGTTTAAACCTTCGCTTGTCGCCATGCAGATTTCGCGAGCGCGTCTCAACTGGCTCGGTTATTACGCTAACTGGGGCATGGAACAGCAATTTCTGCGCCGAGCGGGTCGGCGCGAGGTGTTGGAACTCGAAAGCACCGAGGAACAATTGCTCCTCATCGCAAACACTACCGTCGACGTGCAACTCGAGCTATTTGACGAAAGTCTGATAGGCCACAAAGAATTTAGCGCCGAATTTGTTGCACTTATGTCCGCGTGGCTATCAGGCAACGACGAATCCCTCATCCAACTTCTGCGCGATCGTGACCACCACTCCGCAGATTACCGCGACTTCCAAGATCGCCTTATAAATCAGCGCAACATCCGTTTTGCACAAAAAATCGAGACCTTCCTCGCAACGCCAGGCACGTATTTCGTGCTCGTTGGGGCGGCCCATCTCGTTGGGCCACGAGGATTGGTACATCTGCTGGACGCGCGTGGTCACAAAGGGCATCGTGTCTTCTCTAGGGATCGAATCAATCCGTAACAAGTATTCTCATGGGGGAAGGCAATGGATCTGAGTGGAAAGAGCGCGATTGTTCTCGGCGGCACTTCGGGGATCGGGTTATCCGCGGTGCAGCAACTCGAACGAGCCGGAGCAACCGTGGTCGCTGGAAGCCGCTCTCGCGCGCATATTGAACAAGCCGCCAGCTCGACCGGAGCCACCGTAACTTATCAAGAAATCGATGTGCTTGATCGAGACGGTCTGTCAGCCATATTCGAAGCCGCTGCACCCTTTGATATTCTCGTCAACTGCGCGACCGGTGGCGAACGGGCCTCGGGGCCATTTCTTGAGATGGATTTAGACGGATTCCAAGGATCGTTTCGCAAACTGTGGGGCTACGTGAACTCGGTGCGGCTAGGGGCCGAACACATGGCCGCTGAGGGGGCGATTGTTCTGGTTAGCGGCTTCCCAGCTCGGAAGTCCAACCCGGGCTCATCAGCGATCTCGACGGTCGGCAATGCGGTCGAAGGATTCGTTCGTGCGATCGCCCCCGAAATCGCCCCGCGGCGCATCAACGTTGTTGCACCAGGGTTAATCGATACCCCCATGTTCCCGATGCAAGGAGAGGGACGCGATCAATTTTTTCAGAAAGCGACCGAGAATACGTTGATTCCCCGGGCAGGGACGGCGGACGAAGTCGCGTCAGCCATTCTGTTTTTGCTGCAGAACGACTACATGACGGGTTCGACTATCGACGTAGAAGGCGGTGCGCTGCTCCCATAAAGCGCGGAAGGCGTAACGCAACTCAGCTAAAAAACAACCGTTAGCAGCTACCGTTTGTCTAACAACGTCTCAATGACTTGATCCAGGCTCGCGGGGTCTTCGTTCTTGAAATGTGCCATACGCTCATATATCTCCGCAGCTGCTCGGTGAAACCCGGCCGGCAGGCCCGCCGCATCGAAGGTCGAGGCGATCTCGAGCATTTCGCCCTCAAAACGCCAAGCTTTCGAGCTTGTTCCAAGCGCCGTTCGTTCGCTCGAATCACGCAACCCCTCTTGCGAAAGATCCCATTCAGCGAGCAACGCGTCGGTCACACCGTTAGATTCTGCGAGCGCGCGAACTGCCATCACCAGCGCGGAAGATCCCTTGGTGTAAGCGGCGTAACACATCTTCAGTGCCGACGCGGACCCCGCACCTCCACTAATTACCTGCGCCGTTACCAATGTATCGACAAACAATCCCACAACATCGTTCGCCAACGCTCCTGACAGATAAAAACGCGTAGTCCCCGACCGTCGAGCAGGCGGGCCAACGATACCGCCATCCACAAAACGGTTACCAAAGAGTTCGCCAATGGCCACCGCCGTCTGCGGCGACACTGCGTTTCCATCGACGTAAATACCTTCGTACCCTGTTTCTTGAACGTCACGCGCAACATCTAACGCAGCTTCGGGCGGACAAATAGAGACCACCACGTCGACCACGTTCATCGCCTCTTCGAGGGTCTCGATGAAGCTCACCTGGGCACCGCGAGCCCTGTCGATCGTCGCCTGACTCCGGCCCTTCGTAACTCCAATGACCTCGTGACCCGCTGTGCTTATGGCAGCTGCGACTGACGCGCCCATGGCTCCGGGATGAAGGACCGCTACCTTCATTTTCGGTAATCGAGTGGCGGCTCGCGATCACCTAGCAACGCCTGGTAATCGAAATCAACGCCACGATTCTTGATGAATTCCGCTCGGGCAGATCGAATCAAACCGCGGTCACGAAATAGCTCGTCCCCGGTCAGTGCGATTACTTTTGCGGCCAACATCATTCCCTTGTGCCCAATACTCGTCCCACTCGCGGCAACCGCCTGCCAGCTATGCGAAGGCGTTCCCGGGACCCAAGTCGCCGTCGAAAACCCGGCCGTCGGCACCGCCCAGCTAACGTCGCCCACATCCGTCGACCCCATCTTTTGACGAAACCGGAAGGGTTGGATTTCGACCTGGCTACCAACTTGAAGAGATGGTCCAATGAG
>CAXDSX010000056.1:0-12186 GCA_963992075.1 uncultured Pseudomonadales bacterium
TTTTTTTTCAACCAGAAGACGGCATACGAGATCAGCCTCGGTCTCGTGGGCTCGGAGATGTGTATAAGAGACAGCAAGCAAGCCATCCTTCGGGGTCCGTGGTTATGGATGGAATTGAAATGATCGGTGCTTCCAAAAGTCAGCTTTTGGAAATGCGGGGGGCTCGCATTGGCATGATATTTCAAGAGCCGATGACTTCCCTCAATCCACTGCATACCGTAGGCAGACAAGTAGGAGAGGTACTGTTTGTTCATCAAAGGCTAAACCGTGAAGCCGCGCATCGGCGCATCATTGAGTTATTGCAGATGGTGGGCCTTCAGAGGCCTACGGAACGCCTGAATGCGTATCCCCACGAGCTCTCGGGTGGTCAGCGTCAACGCGTCATGATTGCAATGGCGCTCGCAAATCAACCTGATCTTTTGATCGCCGACGAACCAACCACCGCGCTCGACGTCACCATTCAGTCTCAAATTCTTGACCTCCTGGTCGACCTTCAAGGCGAGAACAACATGGCCATCGTTTTGATTACTCATGACCTTGGCGTTGTGGCGAAAGTCGCAAACGATGTCGCCGTGATGTATGCGGGCGAGATCGTAGAACACGGCTCGGTCGACGATATTTTTTATCGTTCGGCCCATCCCTATACCGTGGGACTTAAATCGGCAATGCCAACGAACCGCCCGGGTTCAGAACAACGGCTGGCCCCCATTGCAGGCGTACCCCCTGATTTATTCGACGCGCCACCCGGATGCGGTTACGCCTCCCGATGCCCATACGCCATGGACGTTTGCGAATCGACGCCCCCCATGGATTTTGGCATCGGTCACGAACATCAATCACGTTGCTGGTTACACCATGAAGACTGTCCACAACCAGCAGCTGAGATTTATCGAGCGTGAGTCAACCTCTTATCGACATTCGCAACTTGACCAAACACTTTCAGCGTGGACACCAGAAAATTCGGGCCGTCGACGATGTGTCTCTATCCATCGGAATTGGCGAAATTGTTGGCCTCGTCGGCGAAAGCGGCTCCGGAAAGTCAACGCTCGGCAGAACGCTCCTGGGACTCGATCGGAAGACAGCGGGCGAGATTTTTTTCAAGGGTTCCGCACTACCGACAGTGTACCGAACGGAAGATTTTCGCCGCTATGCACGATCGATGCAGATGATTTTCCAAGATCCCTATTCGTCTCTGAATCCCAGGATGACCGCAGGCGAAATTATCGGTGAAGCTTTGCGGTTACATAGCGATTTCAATAAGGCGGACATCGCCACCAGAGTAGAAGAATGGTTAGTCAAAGTCGGGCTGAGTATCGACCATTTGGGTCGATACCCGCACGAATTCTCGGGCGGCCAACGCCAGAGGATCGGGATCGCGCGGGCGTTGATCCTTGAGCCCGAATTCGTCGTTTGTGATGAACCAATCTCCGCGCTCGATGTGTCCGTACAAGCACAGGTCGTGGATTTACTGGCGGAGTTGAAACGTTCTCTTAGCCTGACGCTGCTCTTCATCGCGCACGATCTCTCGATGGTGCGCTACGTATCCGATCGCATGGCGGTGATGTACCTGGGTTCGCTGGTGGAAGTCGGGCGTTCGGACCGTGTCTTTTTTGACCCGAAACATCCCTATACACGGCTGCTTATCGGTTCCAACCCCGAGCCAGACCCCGAGCAGGAACGTTCGCGGGAGCGCGTGTCCAGCATTGGCGAAATTCCCTCGCAGGTGGATATCCCAGCGGGATGTCGATTCGCCAATCGTTGTCCTCATGCGATGGACGTTTGTCATCAGGTAAACCCTGCGTTACAGGTTGTCAACGCTGAAGCCGACGAACGGTTGATCGCTTGTCATCTCTACCCATAATTAACGAAGCCGATCCAATCCAACAAACTCATCGATTAACTACTGAGACACGCAAGTCATGAGACCCATCGGCACGCGTATATTCGTAGTAAAAGTAGATCTCACTCGGCCGCTCAAGGGCGAATACATAACGAACGCAACCGTAGGGCGAACGCACCCACGGTTGGTGCTGTTCGAGGCGCTCAAACCGGACTCCGTCGTCGCTCCAGGCCAAACCACACCACTCTTCATAGGTGTCATAAAACGTTCGGCCGCCATCGTAGAACGCAAGCCAACCGTTATCCCTAGAGATGACCGAGTTGATCCTGGCGCGTCGTCCATGCCAAGTATCGGTACCCGGCGCTTCAAACACCCACTCTAACTCTGGAAAATACAATCCATCATCGGACCGACCCAGCAGGGTGGCGTCAAGAGGACTTGCCGATACTCGCCTGTCTTTGCGAAGGAGGCGTTCTCGTGCAGGCCCCGCGATATATACCCACCAACGCCCATCCCGCAGATATACGACCGGATCCTTGAGCGACCGTAACCCAAAATCGCCTGGTTGAAAGACCGTGCGCCGACCTTGCACGTCGAGGCTTGCAAGGCTTTCTCCCCGAAGCAGGTCGACGCGCCAGTATCCAGCACCAGCAACCTCGTAACTTATGTAGAGCCGCCAATCGCCCTCCAGTGAACGAATCGGATGCCCAACTTCGATGGACGATGCGGCGAATGCCTCTTTATCAGCAGTCCATACTTCTTCGAACGTTAGACCATCGCTGGATACGGCCACCGCGCAACGGCCACCGCGGCCGGTCTCCAACGGGGTACGCTCACGATAAAAAATAACAAATTGTTCGCTCGTCTGATCATAAAAGACCTTGTGTCCACCAACCCAGTATCCGTATCCCTTCCCGGTTGGTTCCCTGACAATGTGGCCCGTTTGTGGATCAAACAACATATCGTCGAATTCACGAGGGTTAGGCAACACTAAAATCTCCCTTAGCCCAAAAGCGAACGAACTTTACGGATCATACGCAGGATTGACTCTTCGCCGTTGTACTTCGGCACCTCATTTAGCGGCACCCATTGGAGATCGAGGGACTCACAACTTATTCGATAGGCGTCCGACCCCTTAATCCGCAACGCAAACCGTACGTCGTAGTGATAATGAGCCGGCTCATCAAGACGGGCTGGAATTCGGTGGATATCAAGATCTAGAACGTCGGCCGTGACCGGGTCTACGTCAAGGCCAGACTCTTCCATCGCTTCACGTTGCGCAACTCGCAATGGGTCCGAATCGCCATCGCAGTGACCACCTAACTGTAACCACTTTCGTAATTTCGCATGCCTCGTAAGCAGAGTGTGCGTGCACGGTTCATTCAACACGAGGGAAGATGCAGTCACATGACCATCGCACCAACAATTTCTTTCGAAACAACGCGGCTGTCCAACGACAAATGATAGGAAACTCTCGGCTGTACTCTCGGTCGGAAATCGACGGCTGTACGTCTGGAGCATTGTTAACAGTTTGTTTCGATTCATCAGATAGGTATTCTGCCCTATCGTTTGGGAGGAAAATCACATGATCGCGTTGTTAGCACGACTCAATGTCGCTGAAGGTAAGGAATCCGAGTTCGAAACAGTAATGCTGGGGCTAGCCGAGCAGGTAAGGGCCAATGAACCGGGGAATCAACTCTACACACTGGTCAAAGATGACGACGGTTACGCCGTAATGGAACTGTATTCTGATGAAGATGCGCTTGCCGCGCATGGCTCGAGCGATCATTTCAAAGCTGCGGGCGCTAAGTTTGCAGGGCTCATGGCCGGTCGTCCCGACATCAAGCGTTTTGAAGTGGTTGGCTGAACCTGAACCCGGGAGATTGTGATCAATTGAGAGGTGCGCTCGCGCGAACGAGCGTTTGGCCTGCCTGGTCACGAAGGCTTAGAAGGGCCTGTTTCGCAACCGTGTCTATCTCTATTACGCCAAAATTGCTGACGCGAACGTTGTCGTAACCCACACGATAGCTGTTCACCTCGCCTTCGCCGAAACCTGAGCGGGCGCTAAGTGGACTCGAGGTCACATCGTACAAAGGGTAGTCAAGCCCGAAATCACCTGACGAAGGAAGCATCGAGATCTCGCCGAGATGTCGATCGCCGGACACAATAAATACATTGCGTGCACCCGATCTCGCAATGGTGTGGAAAAGGCGCTCACGCTCCTTTGGAAATGCGCCCCACCGCTCCCAGCAATGCTGGTCGGAGATGACTTGAATGCTGGATGCGATAACGCGTACATCGGCCGGTTTCTTCAAGCTTTTGTTCAACCACTGCCACTGAGCGCTTCCCAGAATCGTCGCGTCCTCACCCAGACTATGTCCGACATTACGGATCGGACAACGGACATCTTGTGCGTCGACAGTGAGTGCAGACCGAAAGTAACGCGTATCCAATAGCAGAATTTGGATCCGAACCCCGGCTTTGGCGAACCAGCGTTCCGAATAAACGCCAGGCGTCTGACGCTCGAGTCGATCTAAGGAAACACGCCAAAAATCAAAGAAAACCTGTTGCGAAACATCCTTTAGCTCGAATTCTTTGCCACCGTCGTTCAATCCGTAATCGTGATCATCCCAGGTCGCATAGATTGGTATCGATTTCCGTAGTCTCTGGAACGATGGGGCCGCCTCCAATTTCCCGTATTCGGTTTGCAAGCCCTGCCGGCTCGGATTTGATCGAAAATCGGGCGTATCGGCATAGACATTGTCGCCGATCATCAACAACGCGTCGGGCTGAGCTTGGTATAGCCCGTTCCAAATCGGGTGATCGGGTTGGTTAGCGTCTGCGCAGGAACCAAAAGCTACGCGCACCGTATCCGCTTGCGGCAAAGCAGCGTTGAATCCGACTAACAGTAGCGCTAACCAACGCACGAGCGGTTTACGTAGTCACATCAAATAGAGAAGCCAGCTGCTCGGTAATCGCACCACCAAGTTGCTCCGCATCAGTGATAGTGACCGCTCGCCGGTAGTGGTGGGTTACATCGTGTCCAATCCCGATAGCTATAAGCTCGACCTCTGACTGGCTTTCGATTACATCAATCGCATACTTCAAATGCTGTTCAAGATAGCTGCTCGGATTGACCAATAACGTGGAGTTGTCGACCGGTAGACCATCCGAAATCACCATTAGAACCTTCCGTTCTTCGGTTCGCGTAACAAGGCGGTTGTGTGCCCAGATAAGGGCTTCTCCATCGATATTTTCCTTTAACAATTCCTCGCGCATCATGAGGCCTAGATTACGCCGAGACCGACGCCAAGAATCGTCTGCCCCTTTGTAGATAATGTGCCGAAGATCATTTAATCGTCCCGGATTAGAGGGTTTCCCAGCATTGATCCACTCTTCCCTAGACTGTCCACCACGCCACGCGCGTGTCGTAAACCCCAAAATCTCTACGCCCACAGAACATCGCTCAAGGGTTCTACCGAGAATATCTGCACACATGGCGGCGATGGTGATCGAACGGCCTCGCATTGACCCCGAGCTATCAATCAACATCGTGACGACGGTATCGCGAAAATTCATCTCGCGTTCTTGCTTGAATGCAAGCGGGTTGAGCGGATCGACGACGACCTGTGCGAGCCTGCCTGCGTCAAGAAGACCTTCCTCTAAATCGAACTCCCACGTTCGATTTTGTTTTGCCAACAAACGCCGTTGAAGGCGGTTCGCGAGCTTCGACGTCGTGTGTTGAAGTGGAATCAGCTGTTGGTCGAGTAGAGCTCGCAGCCGCGCCAGCTCCTCGCTTTCGCACAGCTCCTCCGCGTTGACAACTTCATCGAACTCCTGGGTAAACGATGTGTAGTTCACGTCTACCCGCAGTCGACCTAACTCGTCCGGCGAAAAATTTGGTGATTCATCCGGGTCCGCTTCGGCCCCCAAATCATTCATGTCCATGTCGGCGTCCATCTCGACCACAGTGGACTCACCGTCGGCGTCTTCTTCCGCCATCGCATCCTCGTCAAGTACGACGTCCTCGGGAGCGTACTCAGCGTCAGGATCCTGATCCTCGTCCATGCTTTCTGCATCTTGATCGTTATCTTCAAGTTCGGGCGGGTCATCCAGCTCGGAAGCTAAGCCCAAGTCGGTCATAATGCTCCGACAGCGATCGGCGAACGTGACTTGATCGTGCAGGCAGTCGCGTAACGCCTCGATATCGTCTCCAGCGCGCTCCTCGATGTAATCACGCCAAAAACGAACCACATTTTCAGCCGACGCGGGCAGCTGTCGACCGGTCAATCGCTGCCGCACGAGTAAGCCGACGGCAATACCCAACGGGGCTTCACCCTCAGCGGTGATCAAGTCGAACGCCTGCTGTTTGCACAGCGCATCCAGGTTGGCGTCTAAGTTTCGAGCAACGCCCTCCATCCGCAACGTGCCAATCGACGCGATACGCGCGTCCTCGACCCACTCGAACAATTCCTGCGCCGGCCCCGCTTTAGGTGTACGGGTCCGATGAGCGACGGTGTCGTGATAGCGAAGTTTCAGGGCTACTTCGTCACCCATGCCACGCAACGCGTTAAGTTCTTGCTCGGTACACCCGACCGTTGGCAGTGGTACCTCGACCGAATCACCGCGCACCGTCACCGCCCCTTTACCGAAGGTCACTTCAAGCTCGTCGTTTTCAGCCAGCGCTCGCATTGTCGCCACGGTCGCCCGTTTGAAGGGTTCAAGCGGGTGATCTTCTTCACTCATGCAGCCAGGGCCTATTTTGGCAGCGTGATGCCCTTGCTGGCATCGCCCAAGTCATCGCCCATGCATCGCTGGTAATACTCGGCAATAATGGGCCGCTCTAGTTCATCGCATTTGTTGAGGAAGGTGACGCGGAAGCCGAAGCCTATATCTCCAAATATCTCCGCGTTCTCGGCCCAGTTGAGCACCGTACGCGGCGACATAACGATGGAAATGTCTCCATTAATAAACCCCTTTCTGGTCAGGTCAGCCACGCTCACCATACTTGAAATGGTTTGCCGGCCATCCGCGTTAGCCTGCCAGCCCTTCGCTTTGCCATAAACGATGTCAACTTCCATGTCATGCGGCAGATAGTTCAGTGTCGTAACAATGTTCCAGCGATCCATCTGACCCTGGTTGATTTGCTGCGTTCCGTGATAAAGCCCTGTGGTATCGCCAAGTCCTACCGTATTCGTCGTCGAAAACAATCGAAAACAGGGATGGGGGGTGATGACTCGGTTCTGGTCCAACAACGTGAGTTTTCCTTCAACTTCAAGAACCCGTTGGATCACAAACATGACGTCGGGGCGTCCCGCATCGTACTCATCAAAAACCAGCGCTGTCGCGTGTTGCAATGCCCACGGCAAAATACCCTCGCGAAAAGCGGTGATTTGTTTGCCATCTTCAATCACGATGGCGTCTTTCCCAATCAAGTCAATACGGCTGATGTGGCTGTCCAGATTGACTCGAATACACGGCCAATTCAGACGCGCAGCAACTTGTTCAATATGAGTTGATTTCCCGGTGCCGTGATATCCCTGGATCATCGTCCGCCGGTTATGGTTAAAGCCAGCAAGAATCGCGAGCGTAGTATCTGGATCAAAAACGTAGTCTTCGTCAATCACCGGAACGTATTCGCTGCGCTCGCTGAAGGCGGGGACCGAAAGGTCATTGTCGATTCCAAACACCTTTCGAACATTTACGGACGCGTCCGGCGTCATATCAGGCGAAAGCCCGCTATCAGGAATACTCATAACCACACCTTCAGTCATCCATAGGTACACGGTCCATCGACTCGGGCCGTGACGTGCAACCAGCGAAGCGAACTATTTAACCTTGATTCGGTTGTCTTTCCCAGTGCAAATTATTGGCTGGAATCCATGCGCGGCTACGTCGAGGGTTTTGCCGTCGGACTCTTCGTCTTTTCACATTCCATCGCTGACAACATCGTCATTGAGCGTCCAACCCGAGAAAGTAAAGATTCGTCGTCGCGATCATTGTTTCTTCTCCCACTTCGACACAGACCACGGGTTTCTACGATAGTTGCCTTTGGCAAGGAAGCGAATACCAACATCCGTGATCTACCGTATTGGATCGACCTGCAAAAAGTTCACCAGCCGAGATAACGCGCTTCCTGCTCTAGGGTCGACCCTGGCCGTCCGGAAATAGTCAAGATTAGCCTTTCAAGGGAGTCCCACGCGTCGCCTCGAAGCATGCCCTTAGCCTGCTGGTCCAAACGTCCGCATTCCGCCAGAGCCGTCTCGATGCCTTGGATGCTGAGCCGGCGTACAACGGCGTCAATTGCGGCTTTGCGATTGCGCGCTAGACGTTCACGACCACCCATACTGACTCGATGTGCCCGTCGCAGTTGGGCAGCTAGCGCGCCAACCACCATGTATATCGCGACACCTTCCTGACGCAATGTTCTAAGCATCTTGCGCGCACGGGCTGCGTCACCCGCGAAGGTCGTATCGATAAGTTCAAAAGATTCAAAATGGGAGGCGTTCCCGAGACTCAGGTCATCGACCGTTATCTCGTGACCCCGCGAATGATCAAGTAGACGGAGCTTTTCCAGCTCTTGCTCAACCGCCACTAGGTTACCCTCTGCTCGGTCAACCAGTGTCTCGATCGCTTCGCGACTCAATTTAAGACCTGCCTTTTCCGCTCTTGCTCCCACCCAGTGCGGTAATTCTCGAATGGATACGGTCGACGTCAGCACCACAACGGCCTTTTTCTCTAATGTCTTGAACCAAGCCGACGAACGTTGCCGCCACTCGACCGGCCCCGCTCGGACCAGCACGAGCGTCTCCTCGACCGGATTTTCGAGGTAGGCACGAAGCGCGTCTGACCCTGCCCGATCCACTCCTTTAGCCGGTAGCCGGATATCCAACACCCGTTTGGATGAGAACAACGACATACTCGAAGCCGCGGAAAACACGTCGGTCCAGTCCGTCCCGGAACCTATGTCATAGCGCTCTTTCTCCGTAAACCCCTGTTCGCTAGCAGCCTTTACAATCGCTTGGCAAGCGTCTTCGACAAGAAGAAGCTCATCACCGCCGACAAAATATAGCGGCTGCAACGGTTCTTCAGCATGACGCCTAAGCTGTTCGGGTTTAAGAAGCATCTGGAGGTTTAACCGCTTGGTCCGCTACAAGCGCCAGCGTCCGAACGATCCTTTCGACGATGTCATCGCGCATCTCCTGCATCAGGAGCCTTTTCTCGGCATCCGATCCAAGGACATTGGCCCGGTTGAGCGGAAACGATCGTTCTTCCAGCAACGTCCGTGAGGAAACCAAGCTTTTTCCAATTGCATTATTCGCCTGGTAAGCAACCCTCAACCGCAACTGATAGCCGGCAACTCGACCGTCGCCTGTATACATACCGCTTCGCTGTTCAAAATCCTCTCGTTCAATGGTGAGGTATAAATCTGCTTCCCCTTCTTCGACCACCACTAACCCCGCGGATTCAAACGCTCCGCGCAAATCACGCTCAATACTGCTGTCGACGTCCGATTCAATGTGGGCGATACGATAACCAGACGCCAAATCCCAGCTTCTTAGCTGAAAACCGCAACCCGTAAGCAGCAACAAAGCAACCATGGAAAGCAGAGGCTTCATACCTACTTTATAACACCGGGGCGGATGGCTAATCACTCCGGCCCTTACGACTAGCTCCAACCAACCGATAAGGGTAGGGTCGCTCTGTCGCTCGACAGCATAAGCCACTGCTCAATTTTCTTACCACCGCAGATGATCGCACGGGTGCGCTTGAGGTCGCTGGTGCAATTGCGGACGAAGGATTCTCGGTGAACGCGGGACCGGACATAGTGGGTAACGATTGCATGGTCGTCGATCTTGAAACACGCCACGTTGACGCCGCAACGGCGGCAAAACGCGTCAGGCGACTTCATGCAACACCTGCACAAGCCCGGTGTCATAAGATTGACTCGGTACTACGAGGCAATTGGCCCCACGAAGTAAAAGCGCTGCTTGACGCGGGGTTCGCGATCGACGTCGTACCGAGCTATCCGGACGCCGGACGTTATTGTCGCCAGGGCGTAGTTTACGTCGGCAACGTGCCGGTCGCCGAAAGCACATCGGCGGACGATCCGTTGAACCCAATAAAAAGCAGCCGTCCGATAGAACTATTGCACGCCGCAGGTTGTTCAGAACGGGATGTAAGAGTTGTAGACGCCAACGATAATAATGAACTCGCGCGTGCAGCCGAACGCTGTCGTGCTGAAGGCCGGGTGCTTGTCGGTCCTTCTGGGGCAATCCAAGCGTTTGCCGCAACTTTCAGTCGTTCTCATTCTCCTCGGAAATTCGTACTCAAAGCGCCCATTCTCGTCGTCTGTGGCAGCTTGCACCCCGTCAGTAGAAATCAAATACGCCGGCTCGGATGCCCCGTGCACACCCCGGACGATTTCTTCCAAATTTCCGACCGCATATCCGTTTTAACGACCATCGAACCGACGACAGCGCCTCGGCTGACCGAGGCGCAAGCGGCGGCAAGAGCGCTCGCTAAATCTTCGAGATCGGTCACCCCTATCGGAACGCTAGTCATCATCGGTGGGGATACCGCCACCGCGATCCTAGGTGATGAACCAGTCGAGGTTCTCGGGAATCTTGGAGTAGCCATTCCCTTCGCCGACCTTAACGGACAGCTGTTGGTCACCAAAGGTGGTGGAATTGGAAAACCTGATACGCTCTCGGACCTACTTTCTGTTTGAGTAAAAAGCCGTGCGCATGGCTGTCACCATGGGAGACGCATCTGGCGTTGGACCAGAAATCGCTTTGCGGTGTTTTGCGAATGGGGAACTGGCGAACGACGTGGTGGTCTATGGGGATGCGTCTATCCTGAGGGCCGGCGCTACTCTTCTGCAATTGGATGTGCCCATCCACACGGTCGAAGAATCGAGCCAAGCGATCGAAGGCTCCCTCAACGTGATCGATCTTGGTTTACTTACAACAAGCGATCTTACGCCGGGGATAATGAGAAAAGATTCTGGAGCGGCCGCCCGAGCCTACGTTGATCGCGCCACGAAGGACGCGCTAAAGGAAGAGGTCGCGGGAATCGTGACCTTGCCCGTGAATAAGGAAGCAACGCGGCTGAGCGATCCTCACTTCATTGGACACACCGAATTGATCGCCCAACTCTGCGACGTTCAAAACTATTCCATGATGTTGGTTACCGACGACGTTGCGGTAAGCCACGTCAGCACCCATGTCCCGTTGGCTAAAGCAATACAACACGTGACTAAGCATAAGGTTCGATCTGTTATCGAGCTAACGCACGCGACCTTATCAACACATTCCGAAAATCCACGCATCGCCGTATGCGGACTGAACCCGCACGCCAGCGAAAATGGGCTTTTTGGGGACGAAGAAAAGCAACAGATCACTCCTGCAATTAACGAAACAATAGAAGCTGGAATTGACGCGTCCGGCCCCTACCCGGCGGACACGATTTTCCGTCAAGCGATACATCAGAACCGCTACGACGCCGTGATCTGTATGTATCACGATCAAGGTCACGCCCCCATGAAACTCTTCGATTTCGAATCTGCCGTAAACGTCACGATCGGTTTGCCGATCATCCGAACGTCAGTCGACCACGGCACAGCATTCGATATCGCGTGGCAAGGGACGGCTTTTACCAAATCACTCGGACACGCGCTCCGATACGCGTGGAAGCTTGCGTTAAAACGCCAATCACTTTAATCGGAGTGCTACCCTACACTGCTTGATTCTTTAGGGAGATTTCTGTGAACGGTTTTGATCTTGTCGCTCGTTGCCTGCAAGCCGAGGGTGTTACCTGGATGGCATGTTTCCCAGCTAATCCGTTGATTGAGGCTGCCGCAAAAATAGGGATACGGCCTATCGTATTCCGTCAAGAAAGAGGCGGGATTAATGCCATTGACGGATATAGCCGCCAAACGTCCGGCAAACAAATCGGCGTTTTCGCGTCTCAATCAGGGCCGGGTGTGGAGAACTCATTCGGGGGAATTGCCCAAGCATGGGGAGATTCCGTGCCCATTCTTTTCCTGCCAGGAGGTAGCGGTACTGGAAGTTACGACATCGCACCCAATTTTTCGGCCACTCGAAATTACGCCAACGTAACGAAACTTGCGCTATCGATAGACCAAGTACATCGCACGACTCGCGAAATGCGTCGCGCTTTCCATACCGCACGACAAGGGAGGCCAGGGCCCGTATTGGTCGAAATGCACGGAGACGTTTTACGCCACGAGGTGCCAGAAAATACACCCCCTTATAACTGTCTCTTATACACATCTCCGAGCCCACGAGACCGAGGCTGATCTCGTATGCCGTCTTCTGCTTGAA
>CAXDSX010000057.1:0-12053 GCA_963992075.1 uncultured Pseudomonadales bacterium
TTTTTCAAGCAGAAGACGGCATACGAGATCAGCCTCGGTCTCGTGGGCTCGGAGATGTGTATAAGAGACAGTGCTTGCGTGCTGCATCCGAAATTCCAATCACCGACGTTAAGCAACGCCCCAGTCCGCCGCCACGTCGCGTGGTAACACCGACCTACGACGAAATCGCCATACCAACGGAAACGTCGAGTCCTCCCAAAGAATCGGAAACATCGGCGCCAAAGCGCCGGTCGCGTTTCGATATTTTTCGACGCGATCGTGAGGAAAACGACGAACCTCGACGTCGGCGCATCTTCAAGCGTGACGCCAAACCCGAAGAGACAGTTACGACAACCACCGTTGAGCGATCGGTGTTAACGATTCCAAAACGCTACACGGGTGAAGTTTCCGCGCTTAGAAACCTGGTACGGGATCGACAACTGATCGCGTTGAATAATCAACTCCTGTTTGAAGCCGAACGTGCACCCGGCGGGAAACTGAAACTGGGCGATCAGGTCAAAGTCACCCGAATTTCATCGTTTTTGGGAAATCGATTTCAGCTAACGGGACCGAATCGTAGACCCGTTAACGCGTATCGGATCCAATGTGAGCGAGTACAAGAAGAACTCAATCCTCAGAACCGTAGTCGCTGCCTATTGCTCGGCAATTCCGGCGAACTGGAAAATAACTGACGGTCTTTAGATACTGCCCCCATTCGGCGGCTCCCAACTCGTTACGCTTAATCGCTGAGAGCCCGATAAATCCGGCAACTAACCTGCAAAGATCATGCGAGCCAAGCCACGAGAACAACGAATGCGCATAGGGTGCATAAAGAGATTACCTAGTTCGGTAACCTTGGTGTACAAGCCATCGCGGACGCTGATCATACTGTGCTTAAGAGCACTCACCCTCGTTGTTGGTTTTTTCCTCGTCGCTTGTTCCGATCAATTTGCAACCGTTGAAACCAAAGACATTGACGCTGATCTCGCAGACCTCTTATCCGCGACGTTGAACCAAGCCAAATCATTGCCGCGTTCGGGAGCGATACGAGGCCAGTTGGCCATGACCTACGATGTGAACGGATTTCCAGACGCCGCGTTGCCCACGTACACGCAAGCCGAAGCGCTCGAACCGGGTACATTTGCATGGCCTTACTTCCAAGCCATGTTGTTCGCCAAAAGAAATGATCCAGAAAACGCCATTATCGCAATGAAACGCGCCCTTAAGCTGGATCCGGAGTACGTGCCCGCATGGCTACTGAAAGGCGCATGGTTCGTTGATCTTGCGCGCCTCGACGATGCGAAAAACGCATACGCAGAAGCGGGTCGGTTAGGTGCAGGATCGCCTGCGATCGCAGGTACGGCAAGGGTACTGTTGCTCGAGGGACGACCCGCAGATGCTATCAAGTTACTCGAACCCCTGAGCGAGGCGATGCGCCATCCCCATCTTTATCGCATGTTGGGGAGAGCGTATCGAGCCCTTGGCCGGGCGGAGGACGCGCGGATAGCTTTCGCTCGCGGTCGACGAGACGAACCGCTTCGTTGGCGCGATCCCATCCAAAGCCAAAAGGTCGATTACATCGGCGGCTTCGGCGGACGCCTTATCCACGCCGAAAACGCGCTCAAGGCCGGCGCTTACGCAGAGGCATTAGCGATGTTGGAGAAACTGCACGACATTCGCCCAAACGACCCCGCGCTGCTTAGCCATTTAAGTCTCGCGTATCTACGTACGGGCAATCCCGAGAGAGCACTCGAGATCATTCTCGAAGGCTTCGAACGGCATCCCGAGTATTACTATTTTCATGTCAATGTTGCCGGTTTATATCGCGAGCAAGGAAAAATCGATAAGGCCCTACGACACCTCAAACAAGCGATAACAATTAATCCGAATCAAGCCGAAGGCCATGAACAGCTCGGCCGCATGTTGATGCAGCAGGGCCAGTACGACGAGGCCCTCGCTTCGCTGGAGAACGCCATTAACCAGGGGGTCAATGATCCCGTCGCCGCGTTGCATAGCAGTGGGCTTATCGAGGGCGCGCG
Source organism: uncultured Pseudomonadales bacterium (assembly GCA_963992075.1). GTDB lineage: Bacteria > Pseudomonadota > Gammaproteobacteria > Pseudomonadales > Azotimanducaceae > UBA11889. The sequence goes on from CAXDSX010000057.1 coordinate 2,019, forward strand.
CGAAAATTGGGAAGCTGCCATCCATTACTTTCAGCGAGCGGTGGGAATCGACGTCTCGTTTACCATGGGCCACATCTACCTCGGCCGTTGTCTTGCCGAAGCCAAGCGGTTCGATGAGGCAAGAAAAGCCCTAGATTGGGCCGAAAAACTAGGCACTCATCCAGACGAACTCGCGTCGGCGAGGACGCGGATGAGCATCTTGGCTGAGGCCTAAAGGCTAGAAGATCCGATGGCCGCCACCACCGTTCGCAATCGATTGTCACGCTATCGTCAAGCTGCTCACCGAGGCTTAACGACGCTCCTGATAGTAGGGCTGGCGGCCTGTTCAGAACAACCCACGGTAGCCGTTGACAGCAGCAGCGATGCCTGGTTCAGCGAAGAAGCCGCCGTCCGAGGAATCACGTTCCATCATCAAACCGGATTTGCCGGCCGCCACTTGCTCCCCGAAATCGTTGGCAGCGGGGCCGCGCTAGCCGACTTCGATGGCGACGGCGACCTCGATGCCTATCTCGTGCAAAGCGGTAGCCTTTACGACCTCGAACCGGGAGTTGAACAGCCGGCGAATCGTTTGTACATCAATCGGGGCGACGGATCCTTTGAGGAGGCAGAAAACGCTCACGGCGCCGATGATCGGGGTTATGGCATGGGTGTCGCGGCCGGCGATTACGACAACGACGGCGATATCGACCTCTTCGTCACTAACGTCGGTCCCAACACACTATATCGTAACGATGGTCACGGAAACTTCGAAGACGTATCGGCCCAAGCCGGGCTTAACGACCCGGGTTGGGGCACCGCCGCCGCCTTCGTCGACCTTGACGGGGATCGAGATCTGGATTTATTTCACGCCAATTACATCAATTGGAGCGAGGTGACCGAGCTCCAGTGCTTTATCAGTGGCGTACCGACGTATTGTCCTCCGCAAAACTATCAATCCGCCGCTGTCGACCGTCTTTTCCGCAACAATGGCGACGGCAGTTTTACCGACGTTAGCCTAGAGGTCGGTCTGAATCGTGCGTTCGGAAACGGGTTTGGTGTCGTGACCGGCGACTTCGACGGCGACGGCAATATCGATATTTTCGTCGCCAACGACATGATGGTGAACCAACTGTGGCTCAACCGTGGCTCTTTTCAGTTCGATGAAGAGGCCATGCTCCGCGGTGTTGCGGTGGACGAATATGGCGTGGCTAAAGCCGGGATGGGCGTCGCATCAGGCGATATCGACGACGACGGCGACATCGATCTCTTGGTCGTTAATCTCCAGGGACAAACAGACTCGTTTTTCCGTAACGAGGGAGACTACTTTGCTGACGCCACATCAGCACTTGGCCTAGCGTCGTCCAGCCGGCGTTATACCCGATGGGGCGTCGTCCTCACCGATTTCGATAACGACGGAAGACTTGATCTATACGAAGCGAACGGTCGAGTCGACCCTTCCACTGCTTACACGAACGACCTTCGGGCCGAACCCAATGTGCTTTTCCGTGGCACTTCCAGCGGCAAGTTCGTAGAAATCGACCCTAAGGGAGGCACGAAACAACCACTAATACACAGCAGTCGCGGTACCGCCGTCGGCGACGTAGATAATGATGGTGGTCTTGACTTGCTCGTCGTGAATCGCGACGGACCGGCTTACCTGCTCATAAATCGCGTCCCGAACCGCGGGAATTGGATACGGTTTAAGGTTTCATCGCGTGAGGGGCGCGATGCCTATGGCGCCCTGGTCACCGCCACGGTTGGGCCCAACGAAATCAACCGACGGGTCCAACCCGAAGGCAGCTATCTTGATTCCAACGATCCCCGCGTGCATTTTGGCTTAGGCCATGAACTCCAAGTCCACAAGGTTGAGGTGCTATGGCCGAGCGGCGAGATCGAGGCGTTCGGTGATTTCGACGCCGGGTATATCGTCTACTTACGCGAAGGAGAAGGAACCGCGCTTCGCCAATAGCTCTAACTTTTCTTGCTCGACACATGGCGACGAGTAGTATTCGATTAGGGCTAAATGGGCGGCGAGATATTGAACTCATCCCACTCCATACTGTTCATGGAGTCGACCCGATAAAATCAGTTACGACGTGATACATCCTTGAATTCGCCATTATTTTTTTTCACGATCTTGCTGATCTCGATCGCGCACGCACCAACTCACCACGCAGAATTTCTCGAGGTCGCGAACGAGGTCGGATTCCATTTCGTGCACGAGAACGGCAACGCAAACGAACTGTGGACCGTAGAAATCGTCGGCGCAGGGGTCGGCATTCTTGATTTCGATAACGACGGCCGTATGGATATCTGGGCTGTGCAGGGTGGACCTCTACGCGCCACGCGATTAACCAAACCAGGCGATCGTCTATTTCGCAACCTGAGTACAGGAAAAAACCTACGCTTTGAAGATGTCACGGAGACGTCGGGAGTTCGAGCAACAGGCTACGGCATGGGAATTGCCACCGCGGACATCGATAACGACGGCGACACCGACGTATTTCTCGCGAATTTTGGTGCAAATCAACTATATGAAAATGTAGGTGGTGGAAAATTCGTCGATATCACAAAACAAGCTGGTCTCGACGGTGACGCGTGGTCAATCGGTGCCAGTTTTGCCGACATCGACGCCGATGGGTTACTCGATCTTTATGTCGTCAATTATCTCGAACTTGTTCTCGACGAGCACAAGGCATGTCGAAATTATTCGTCCCGGTTGACTTACTGTGGACCACAAAATTACCCGCCGTCGGCGGATCACCTCTATCGAAACTTGGGCAACGGCCGGTTCGAAAACGCGACTGAGTCATCCGGAATAGGGCGGCCACCACGACGCGGCATGGGCGTTTCTGCAAGGGACTTTAACGGTGACGGACAAACCGATTTCTACGTCGCAAACGACGCCGGCGAGAATTTTCTGTGGATTAACCAAAGCGGCGGACGTTTCGTAGACGGCGGCTTGTTATCCGGCGCAGCACTCAATGTCTATGGCATCGCCGAGGCCAGCATGGGCGTGGCAGTAGCCGACTACGATCAAGATGGCGACCCAGACATATTTCTTACGCACGACGTCAAAGAGAGCAACACACTCTACGTCAACGACGGTTGCGGTTGGTTCGACGACCAATCAAGCGTCTCAGGTCTCGCCACAACCAGCATTCCTTTTACCGGCTTTGGCAATGGGTGGATAGACATGGATGGCGATGGTGACCTTGATCTATTCAGCGCGAACGGCGCCGTCACGATCATCGAAACGCAGCGTAGAGAGGGGTTTGAGCCTCCGCTTCGTCAACGCAATCAGTTCTGGCGCAACGACGGACGGGGCGTATTCCATGAAGTCGTCTCCGAGAGCGCTTTTTTTCCGTTGGACGTTAGTCGTGGTGCCGCCTTTGGCGACCTTGATAACGATGGAGACACGGACATCGTCGTCACAAACAACAACGGTCCCGCAAAGCTATACCGCAACGATGCACCATCGTCTAATTGGCTTGGCATCGAACTGGTCGATGGCCAATTGCAACGTCACGCCATCGGCGCGAGCGCCCGGCCGGAAACCGGTATGGACGAGGTGCGATATGTGGCAACGGATGGCGGCTACGCGTCTTCCCATGACCCCAGACTGACGTACAGCTCTCTAGACAAACCAGCCCCGCAATTTATTCGCGTTCGTTGGGCCAATGGTGCCACCGAACGCTTCGGACCCCTCGCGCCAAATCAGTACCACTTGCTCGCGCCGTCCACATCGAGAGATCACGGATCTGGCTCCTCACCGACTACCCGCGTGCGTTGTGATCGAAGCGCATCAGTCACCGGTGAATAGTTAGGGGTCAAAATAATCGCGTAAAGCTCGCACCACTCAGACGATTATTTACCGCATTGTTGTAGATTGAACCGAACGTATATTTCAGGCTCAACCCCACCTTGGTTTCAAATTCCGTGTCCAATGCACGGCGCCCCAGAAGCACTTCTTCGTCCGTGGTTCCCCCAGCAGCGAGGTAAATTTGATCCCGAACCAACGAAGCTTCGGCCCAAAGGCTTATATCGAGCCCACGCACGATCCGATAATCGATATCGCCTTTAATCGATATTCGGTACAAATCCGTATCATCCAGGAAATGCGACGCTTTAATTTCGGCACCTATTTCCCCCCAACGCTGCTCGATGTCGTATTCCATGAACAGTCCTTGATCGGTCCTCAATTCCTCTAGCTCTCCAAAAATGGTTTGCGTTTCATAATTCAAACGGGTTGCTCCCGCGTAATAACCAAAGGTGAGGGAACGCTCTGCGTATTGGGAATACGGGTAGAGGTTGTATTCAATTGCACCCGCTATTCGAGCTGCGTGGTCCAGGTTCCGATAACTCGACTGCTCACGACGTGCACCTAGTCCAATTCCCCAGTGTTCTCCCAACGACTTGACCCCCCAACCGCTAAAGTTTGACCAGCGGCTGACGTCTTTTAACGTGGATCCACTATCGAATTCGAAGTTCCGAACCATCCGACTGTGCGAGGTGCCCATACCCATACGCCAATTTTCCGTGGTTCGACTCGCGTAAAAGGAACCTCTGATATCCGTCTGGTCGCGCCGTTCCTGCCGGTCAATTTCGCCACGGACCTCACTTCGAAAAACCCAGTAATTCCATGGATCGTCCGCGGGCTGGACCCCGAGAGATGTCATGCGTGGAGTTTCGGACGACTCACCGGCGTATGAAACTTTCAGTGATTCACCGGCAGGCGTTTGCATCACATAAGGAACCAACCCCAATTTCATCACCCGGGTAAGGCCACGACGCCGCTCGTCGTCTGAATCGGTATCACTCGTGTAGTAGCGAAGTTTTTGATCAAATCCGCTAAACGCTTCGAATCCATAAAACATTAGCGTGTACTCACGCCCCGAGCCGCTGCGTTCCCGCGTCACCATCACGTGAACTTGGGCATCGAGCCGATCCCGAATGTAATTAATGTAGGGTATTTCGCCACGTATAAACGCCGTATCACAGCCGCGCTCGCAATCAAGGAATACGCGCAGCGCAGCCGTTCCCATTTCGCTCACCGTCGGTTCCTCGGCATTAGCAGCGAACGTTACCGCAATAAACCCACTACCCAATCCAAAAAAAGCGAACGACTTCAAGCAAATCAGACACAATATCGCTCGCGGATTGGCGATATTTTTAGTGCCGCTAGTTTGCTTACTCAAACTAGCCGTCTTCGTCGTCTGGTTCTTCTGATGTCGGTACGTCTCGCGGTTGCGCTCGTTCAGCATCTTTTCCGCCGCTGGCATTACCGGATAACTCGGCCGCGATACGGCTATCCTGGAACTGCAACTCGTGCAACGTGTAGTAGATGCCTTGCAACGCCATGAGTTCGTCGTGTGTACCGTATTCGCGAACCTCACCGTGGTGAAGCACCAATACCTTGTCGCATTCCCTAATTGTTTGTAAGCGATGCGCAATGACGATGGACGTACGCCCTTCCATAATTCGGTGTAGGGCTTCTTGAATCATCAGTTCGGTCGCTGTATCGATACTCGCCGTGGCCTCATCCAAAACCAGGATCTCCGGGTCGGCAGCTAGAACGCGCGCAAACGCTAAAAGCTGCCGCTGGCCTTGCGACAAATTAAGCCCACGTTCAGAAAGAAAGGTGTCGTAACCCTCCGGCAACGCGCAAATAAATGGATCAGCATTTACGATGCGAGCGGCTTCCTTCGCTGCCTCGCTACTGATACGAGGATTGTTTAGCGTGATGTTGTCGAGCACAGTGCCCGAAAAAATATGGAAATCCTGCAACACAATGCCAACCCGTTGTCGCAGATCCACCGAGGCAATGTGATTGACATCAACGTTATCGAGAAAAACCTTGCCATCATCAAAATCATAAAAACGGGCGAGGAGCTTGATCAGCGTGCTCTTCCCCGACCCGGTAGGCCCGACAATCGCTAGTTTTTCGCCGGGGTTAACCTTAAACGAAACGTCGTGGATGACTTCCTCACCCATGTAATAGGAAAACGACATGTTTCGAAACTCAAGACGTCCGTTCACTTTGTTTGCAAGTGGCACTGGGTTGTCGGGCTCCTTGATACTCTCGTCCCAATCGATGGCTTGAAAAATTCTCTCGCCCGACGCCATGGCTCGAAACAGTGTGTTGAACTGGTATCCGACCGCTTGTACTGGTCCGATCATCATGCCGATGAGTTGCGTAAACACGACGACCGATCCGAGTGAAATCGCTTCTTGAATAACAGCGCCTCCGCCAAACCAAATGATCACACCGGTCGCCACCGTAATCAGACTGTTATTAAAAGAGCTGTACACGGTCTCTAAGTTCATCGCGTGGAACTGGTAATCGCGGTGTGATTCGTTACGTTCCCCAAATTGTTGGGTATTCAGCTGTTCGCGGCGCGACAGTTGAACCACTTCCATCCCAATCAAGTTTTCTTGCATGTATTGGTTGATGCTGGAAACTGCGTTACGCACATTGCGATAGGTATTCCCAAGCACTTTTCGAAATAGCGACGTTGCAACAGCGACGACGGGGATAAACAGCATCGTATACACCGTGAGTTCCGGACTGATGGCCCACATCAAGAAGAGCGCTAGGAAAAAGGGAATGAAGTCGCCAACCAACTCGAGGACGCCCGTTAGCAGTTCAATGAGATTTTCAACGTCATTCGTCAATCGGGTCATGACCCTACCAACCGATACGTGGTCATAGAAGGACATCGGTTTCGTTTCGAGTTTCTGAAAGAGTTCACTGCGTAAATCCCGTAAGGCTTGCAACGTGGAACGAGAAAGCAGCAGTCGGTGACCGTATGAAGCGAGCGACGAGATCACCACCAGAAACGCGTACACGAATACAGCCGACAGCAGCGGCGATGCACCTGTCCAATCGGCCACCGAGTACACGAATTCGCCCATCCCGTAGTCCGGTAGTTCGCTGGATTTGGGATTGGGTAACAAGATTGTGTCGATGACGACACGCCCGTTAACGATCGGTTGCAACACCGCGATGGCGGCAGACGCTAGCGTTAAAAGAATGCTGAGCGAAAGCGTGAAGCGATAGGGCTTGAGCCAGGCGAGAAGGCGTACGAACATGTTGACGTTCAGCGCCTTGTGAGTCAGTTCTGCGTCGAAGGCCGAATAGTCTCGAGTTGGCGTTGCGGATGGTGCCTTGACTTGGGTATTCACCCGTTCACTACCCGAACATCGATATCAAGATTTCTCAGTAACGCGGCCTTTCGCTCTCGATCCTGATCTTGGTTGCTCTGCACGGCCTCGAGGTCTGCGTAGTAACCACCCTTGGCCATGAGTTCTGCATGCGTTCCCGATTCTAGAATTCGACCGTCTTCCATCACAAAAATGCGATCCGCATGCCGTGCGGTGGACACCCGGTGAGAAACAAGAAGCGTCGTGAGACCCTGTCGAACCTCTTTTAGGCGACCGAGGATGCGCTCTTCGGTCCGCGTGTCCACGCTTGAAAAACAATCATCCATTGCAAGAATGCGGGCATCTCGGATAAGACCTCGTGCCAGCGTTGCGCGTTGTTTCTGCCCCCCAGACAACGTAATCCCTCGTTCACCAACGATGGTTTCCATCCCGTCCGGAAACTCATCGATCGCGTCAAGGAGTTCGGCGAGTTGGGCCGCGTGCTCAATCGGTGGCATATCGCGTTCAGGATCGTCGTAGGTCAAATTGTCACGAATAGTCAGCGAAAACAGGAATGGATCTTGCGGGATCAATGCAACTTGCGACCGGAGTTGCTGTAACGAGTATCCTCGAACATCTTCACCATCGATCAGGAGCATCCCTGGTGCCGGGTCATTCATACGTGCCAGAGAGCGAAGAACCGTCGATTTACCACAACCCACTCGTCCAAGAAATGCAATGGTTTCTCCCGCATCGATACTCAAAGAAATATCGCGGACCGCCTCTTCTTCAGCTCCCGGATAGGCATAAGAAAAATGGCGGAATTCAACACGACCCAGGATTTGGCTGCTTGCCGTCGCGCGTCGGTCGTCTTCGATTTCGGGTTCATAATCCAGCACTTCGTACAAACGTTCGGTCGCCGCTGCCGCGCTAGTAAAAGTCGAAAGCCAGCCGCCAACTTGGCCGATCGGCCCCGTGACCATGTACATGTACGCAAAAAAAGCGGTGTATGTACCCACCGTGATGACTTCATCGACAACAAGTTGACCGCCGTATCCAATAATGAGAAGCGTCGAAAAAATTGAGACGAGGGGCATAACTAAATTCATCTTCGCTCGGTACTTGGTGCTCCGATAAACCAAACTGGCATAGCGAGTGCCCATATCGTTGAAACGGTCGATTTCTTGTCGCTCTTGTGCCATGGCCTGGACAGTCCGAATTCCGTTGAGATTTTCTGAAGTGAACGACGTGACGTCGTCCATGGCCTGACGCCGTTCTCTTACCATGGGGAAGAGCCGCCGGGACATGGTCACGCCAAGGTATGCGACCACGGGCGTTGGCAGTAATACCAATGCCGTCAGTGTTGGCGACAAAAACAACATGAACGACAAACCGACGACGATCGAAAAAACGAAAGTGAGTACTTGAACCCACCCAAACGCAATCACTCGTCGAACCATGGCAATGTCGCCGGAAGACCTCGACATCACGTCGCCGGTGCCAAATCGATTAAAAAAGGTCGAGCCCATTTGTTGCACATGACTGAAAAAGCGTTTGCGAATGTCGTATGACGAGCTGATCGCCACTCGCTGCAACATCCGACTCGAATACACGGAAATGATTGAGCGGACTAAAACGACCGCGAAAATACCCAGCACCGGCATCAGGATATCGGGATCCTTAATCGCCAACGAATCGATCGCCGTTTTCAGGAACATGGGCATGGCCGCCCCACACATTTGAATCGCGATCAGGCCTGCAATACCGAGCGCGATTTTCACGCGATACTGGTACGCGTACGGAAAGAGCCTTTTTAGATGTGCTAAATGCTTAAGAGAGGGGCGCGCTCTTTCAACGCGTTGCCGCCTGTATACCGGAGGTGTGTATTCACCGAACTGCGCCATAGACCCGAAAAAATCCTTGTGGGGCGTTAATCAGCGACGCTGTGCCGTACACGCACACCGAGACACTGTCTCGTCACCGACTCAGGCTTCTGCATTACAGACCCGCCGTCTCAGGACGCGCAAAACGACGCAATAGTGATCGCGAAAAACTCTGACGTTCCCACGCCGGCAACAAGGCGACTCTAACGCTGGACCCCGATCCCCAGAACACCCATCTTAACATAGCTCTTTAGCCAGACCGACGCGTCGCAACAAACTATGGCTTCCAAGGCCGTCGATTCGATCACCAAAATCCACCTCGATCCCGACTCGATGCGAACGCGATCTAGTTTAAGCATATGGTGGCCAGGGGCAGAATCGAACTGCCGACACGAGGATTTTCAGTCCACTGCTCTACCGACTGAGCTACCTGGCCATTGACCAACTGTTCCAATGGGAAAGGAAGAAAACGCGATATTGTAGGCGTGCTCCCCCCGCCGTCAACTCAACAAGAAAAACTTCGTTGAGACTCGCACAAGAAAAGGCCGGTGCCTCGACAATAAATCCTCCTGCAAAAAGTCTTGCATTCCACGCGGCCTTCATTAGAATCCGCGCCCCTATGAGACAGATGCGACGACATACGAGCCAATTTCGACAGGTGATCCATCCTCGGATAACTGCCTGTCGCGATTATTTGCTTTAGTTGTTGCGCCGTTGTCTCTCGGTGCAACGCCGGCGAGATAACGACCTCCCCCTCTCCCCCTAATCGTTACTCGTCGGCGTTCACCGCCCTCCGGATTCGTCCAACATGACGCTCGGGTCTCCATCATGGAGTCCGTCGACAAATCAAAACTGGCCTGGTGCATCACAATCTACCAATAATCGGGTCAAGCGTTTTCCCGCAATTCGTTCCGAATTAAGCTTTCCAGTTCATCCAGTCTATAGGTACCTACCTCTAATCTGTCGCGCGCCATGCGATTGCCGACCTGTTGGACAACGGCGTTTGCCGGAGTTTCGACCCCATGTAGAC